>NZ_JBFBCG010000026.1:0-26570 GCF_040683105.1 Streptomyces sp. NPDC051020
AGCCCGCCCCGATCACCGCAGCCACCGCCCAGGACCTCGCGAACCTCATTGGATGGGACAGCCCCAAAACGATCAGTAATTAATCGACAGCTCCCAGGGTCCGTTGCAAGATCGGGTTCTGTCCGGGTTCATCCGGTGAGTCCGAGGGCGGTCAGGGGCCTGCGGCAGTCGCGGGCAGCGTGACGTAGGGCGGCTGCGATGTTGGTCCGTCCGTCCTGGCGGTGGATGCCGATGGCGAGGTTGCGGAGCCCGGCCATGATCCGGGGCAGGTGGCCTGTGCGGATTTTGGAGTCGTCCTCGCGGAAGGTGCGGTCGCGGACATGGTGGAGAAGATTTTCGATCTTCCAGTGGCCCTTGATCCAAGCCGCGAGCTGAGTGCCTGTCGCCGCTCCGGGCGGCAGGCTGGTGATCAGGTAGACCCGTTCGATCGTCAGCTTGCCGGTGCTGAGATTCCTTCTCCAGCGCACGACTTGGAGGGCCTGCTTCGCGTCGGGGTAGTCGATGTGAGCGAAGGTCGCGGTCTTCAGACGGCGGATCTCCTGGCGGTGGTGGGCGCGGGTGCGCTCGTAGTGGTCGAGGCCGATCTCCTGCCAGGGAAGCCGGCGGATGCGGTCGAGCAGGCCGGGATGGTTGGCCTTGACGACGGCGATGTAGTGGGCGCCGCGGGTGCGGAGGTAGGTGCCGTGGGCGTGCTGGGTGTGCAGGGCGTCAGCGGTGATCACCGTGCAGGAGAGGTCGACGGTGTCCAACAAGGGTGCGAAGGCAGGGATTTCGTTGCTCTTGTCGGCGACCTGACGCTGGGCGAGGACGCTTCCGGCGTGGTCCATCGCGGCCAGCAGGGTGACGGCCGGGACGGTGGCCGTGCGCGAGCCGCGCAGTACTTTCCCGTCGACGGCGATTGCCCGCAGGCCGGCGGGCGCGGGGGTGGCGCGGGCGGTGAGGAAGGCGCCGATCGCCTGGTCAAGGGCGTCGCCGTCGAGTTGGACCAACAGCCGGCGCAGGGTATGAGGGTGCGGCACGGACACGGCCCCGGTCAGCGGATTGACGGGGAAACCGAGCGCCCGGCAGGCCCACACCGGAGCATCCGCGATCCACTCGGTGATCGCGCTCAGCGAGCGGGCGCCCGCCAGCACGCTCGCTGCCGCGGCAGTCACCAGCGCGGACAGCAGATATCGGCGTCCACGCAGTCCGCGCGGATCGGGCATCAGGTCCAGAAACCCGGACAGAGCGACCGCGTCCGGCAGCGGGGCCGGCGAGGAGAGCAGGGCCAGTTGATCCAGACCACAGGGCATGAGAGAAGATGCAGAAGCAGGCACGGGCTCGCCAAGTGTTCATGGGACGTAGACACTCACATGATCACCGAGGCCGTGCCTGTACTGCGTCCGTCCTCACCCAAAGCGGGGCACCCCGCCCAGCTCCGTCCCACTCCGACGAACCGGGCGAACACTGATCTTGCAACGGCCCCTGCCCGTCGGCCTCTCACTTCTTTCGCGCGTTCTTCCGAGCACTGTCGAGGTCTCTGTGCCTTCTCACCGCATATCCAAGAAGCGTCGCCGTATCTCCCTGGCCGTGGCCGGCGTCGCTGTACTCGCCGGTGGCGCGTTCGCCGCCGAGGCCGCCACCGCCACCACCGTCTCCAGGCCCGCGCCGAAGATCTACACCGGGCATGTCTTCGACACCTGCACCGCGCCGTCGCTGACCACCATGAAGGGCTGGTACAGCTCCTCCGTCTACCACGGTGCCGCCGTGTACGTCGGCGGGAAGAACCGCGGCTGCGCACAGCCCAATCTCACCGCGTCCTGGGTGAAGTCCGTCAGTGCCACCGGGTGGGAGCTGGTCCCGCTGTACGTCGGCGCGCAGCCGCCGTGCCAGACGAGCGCCAACCCCGAGAAGATGACCGCCATCAATGCCGCCTCACTGGCCGTCACCGACGCCAACGACGCCGTGGCGAAGGAGGCCGCCCTCGGTATGAAGCCGGGCAGCCCCGTCTACCTCGACATGGAGTACTTCGACCCGAAGAACACCTCCTGCGTGAACACGGTGCTCACCTACGTCCGGTCGTTCGACAAGACGGTCAAGGCCAAGGGGTACTGGTCCGGTTTCTACGGCTTCAGCAACTCCAGCGCCGCCGTCGTGGCCAACGCCACGAACCGCACGGACCTGCCGGAGATCCTCTGGTACGCCCGCTACGACGACGTGTACTCCACCACCACGGGCTTCCCGTACGCCCCGACGCTGTACACCGGGCACCGCCGCGGCCACCAGTACGCCGTCAACAAGAAGGTGACGCACACCGGGGGCACGCTCACGATCGACCGGAACGCCTGGGACGCCCCGGTCGCGATCGTGGGCTAGTGCCGCGACCGGCAAGGTTTGCCCCGTCGCGGCGCCCGGCACGCGCGCTCGCAGCGTTGGCCAAAAGCCCAGGTAGCTCCGCTACAAGGGCTTCCGGCCGCCTTGCGATCACACGCACCGGCCGCCGCTCCTTGACGGGCAAACCTTGCCGGTCGCGGCACTAGTTCGCGGAGGCGGGGCCCAGTCGTCGCCGTCGCGCTCCCCACACTCCCGTCATCAGCAGGGCGAGCGCCGCGCCCGCCCCTACCGCCGCACCCGCCCGCAGGCCGGGGGGCCGGAAGATGCAGTCGACGGCGGTGCCGTGAGCGGGCACGGGGGTGGAGACCAGACCCAGGTAGCTGTCGGCGGGCCGCCCCTCGCAGCTCCAGCCCGCGATCCGGGGCGCGGCGACCACGACCGTTCCGGTGCTGCCGGGCGGCAGCTGGGCCCGTATGCCGTCGGCGGTGACATGGACGGCGGTCGCACCGGTGCGCTTCAGTCCTGCGACCGCCGACGCCAGCCGGGTTCGGTCCAGGCAGCCGATCGCCTCGTGCGGCACGGTCCCTTTGCGTACCGAGGTCAGCGTGACCACCACCGGCGCGCTCCCGCCGGCCGACCCCAGACGCTCCATCGGGGCGCGGCGGGCCGGGAGCTGCCCCTTGAGCTCGACCTCCGGGCCCGTGCCGAGGCGCGCCGAGCCGAACAGATCGGGTGTCCACAGATAGGCCTCCGAGGCGGCCGGGCAGTGGGCGGTCAGCGTGTACGTGCCGCGCCCCACCCGGTAGTCGTACGCACCCCGGTCTGTCACCGCACCACCATCCGCTGCGCGCAGCACCGTCTTCGGCACCGTGTACACCGTCGAGCCCAGCAGCGCCTCCTGGTTGCGGTACGGCGACCGGCCGTACGGCACGGGCCCGCCCGGCGGCCGTACCGTCACCAGCGGCGGCGCCTCCTCACCGCTCACCGTCACCGGCCGGTCGTCCGGGGCGTTCCACACCTGATACGGATCGCGCGGCCCGCGCACTCGCGCACCGACCGAGAAGATCGCGTCCGTGACGGGGTTGTCCAGGCTCTGCACAGCCCGGCCGTTGGACGTCCACCCGCCGCCCAGCGCACGCAGGGTGCGGGTCAGCACCGCCGGCGTATGGCTGCTGTAGTACGCGGCGCCCTGGCCGCCCACCAGCAGCGGATCGTTCGCGGTGGTCTGCTCACGGCCGGGGTCGGTGCGATAGCGCGGCCAGCCGTCGGTGCCCGCGACCGCCGCCGCCTGTATTCGCTGCCGCTCGCCCCACGGCGCGTAGTGGTCGAGCCGGTTCAGCTTCTGCCGGTCGGCGAACGCGGTGGTCGCTGCGGCCTGCCCCGCCTGCGCGCCGATCAGCAGCACAGCGGCGAGCACGGCGAACCTGCGGCCACGGGCGACCAGCACCAGCGCGCCCACCGCCGTCAGCAGACCGGCTGCGAACAGCGGATATGTCCACCGCGTGACCAGGCCGCTGAAGCCGGCCCCGGCCGCGATCAGCACCAGCACCGCGCCCCCGCCGAGCAGCGCCCGCCACCCCGGCCCCTCGTACGAGACCGAGATCCAGGCAGTGATCACCACCAGTCCGGCCAGCACGAACGTCTGCCGGTACGGACTGCCGTTGGGTGTGGCGAAGGCATGCCAGAGCAGATGCGTCGGCCCCCACTGCAACGACAGCGCGACCCCCGCCACCAGCCCCGCCCACGCCCACCGCTCGCGCCGCGGCACGGACCGCTGGAAAGCCAGCGCACAGGCCAGGAGCAGGGTGCCCGTACCGATGAAGAGAGCCGGGGTGAAGAAGCTGTACGTGGTGGGCAGCAGCCGGGCGAGCACATCGGTCCAGGAAGCGGGCGCGAAGGTGCGGTCCCAGCCCGGGTAGGCGTGCTTCGTGCCCAGATAGACGGGAATCAGGACGGGCGCCGCGAGACCGATCCCCACCCCGACCGTGCGGACCGCCCGCACCAGTCCCCGGCCCACCGCCCGCCGGTCCTCCCGCTCCGTGAAGAACCGCACCGCGAGGACCAGGGCGGTCCCGAGCGTCGCCATGTAGGCCGTGTAGAAGTTGGCCGCCCACACCACCGCGACGAGCAACGGTGCGGCGATCCGGTGCCGCCCCGTCCGCGCCCACTCACCGGCCAGGCAGAGCAGCGGGAGGGCGATCAGACCGTCGAGCCACATCGGGTTGTACGACGCCTCGATGACCGACCAGCCGCACAACGCGTACGCGGATCCGAGCACCCCGGCCACCCACCAGCGCCCGCTCCGCAGCGCGGGCAGCAGACAGGCCATCGCCGCCGCGGCCGACGCCATCTTCAGGACCGTCACCACGTAGACCGCGAGGTCGATGCGGTCCCGCGGAAAGACCCCGACGAGCAGCGCGAACGGGCTGGTCAGATAGGTGCCGAGGTCGGGCAGGAAGCTGGTCCCGTATCCGGAAGACCAATTCAGGAACAGCCCGCCATCGGCGTTTTTGTGCAGCAGGTCCCAGAGCCGGACGTGGAACGGAACGAACTGATTTCCGAGGTCATTGACACTCCTGGTGTGCGGCCCGAACGGAAAGCTGCGGGCCGCCGCATCGCCCGCGCACACGGTGACGGCAGTGATCAGCGCGGCGAGCCCGGCCGCGGCCGGGCGGGGGCGGAAGGTCGGCATACGGAGGAATATGACAGCCACGGGCGAGGGAACCGTGTCGAAGTGTTTCCTCCATAGTTCAATTCACGCAATGGTTGCTCACTATCCATGTGACGCATATATATCTGACGGAACGACAGGGTGAGGTACTCCCGTGCTGATCTCGCTGGTGGTGCCTTGTTTCAACGAGGAGGAGATCCTCGGACGCTTCCATGCGCGTGTCACGGAGCAGATGACACGGCTGGGGCATGATTTCCAGCTGGTCTACGTCGATGACGGCAGTGCGGACCGCACGCTTCCGGTTCTGGAGGAGCTGGCCGCCGCCGACCCGCGGATCCGCTACCTCTCCTTCAGCCGGAATTTCGGCAAGGAGGCCGCCATGCTCGCCGGCCTTCAGCACGCCGACGGCGACGCGGTCGTCATCATGGACGCCGACCTCCAGCACCCGCCGGAGCTCATCGGCCGCATGCTGGACGAGCACGCCCACGGCTACGACCAGGTCGTCGCCCGCCGCACCCGCAAGGGCGACCGTCTCACCCGCACCGTCGGCGCCCGCGCCTACTACTGGCTGATCAATCGCCTGGTGGACGTGGAACTGGTCGACGGCGTCGGCGACTTCCGGCTGCTGTCCCGGCGCACTGTCGACGCCGTCCTCGAACTCACCGAGTGCAACCGGTTCTCCAAGGGACTGTTCGCCTGGGTCGGATTCCCGACGACGACCTTCGGTTACGAGAATGCCGTCCGCGAGCAGGGCAGCTCCACCTGGACCTTCGGGAAGCTCCTCAACTACGGACTCGACGGGCTGCTCTCGTTCAACAACAAGCCACTGCGCGCTGCGTTATACCTGGGCATGGTGCTGATGTCCGTCGCCCTCGCCTATGCCGCCTGGATCGTGGGATTCGCCCTGGTGAAAGGCGTGGACACGCCCGGCTACGTCACGCTCATCGTCGTGGTCACGGCTCTTGCCGGGGTGCAGATGGTGATAGTGGGTGTGGTCGGTGAGTACGTCGGCCGCATCTACTACGAGGTGAAGCAGCGCCCGCACTTCCTGGTGAAGGCCGACAATGCCGCCGTACCGAATCAGCACCGGGAGTTCGTACGCCGATGACGGTCCGGGCGCAGATGATCCGCTTCGCACTCGTCGGCGTCGTGAATACCGGTACGTACTACGGCTGCTATCTGGCCCTGCTGACCAGGCTGCCGTATCTGGCCGCGCATGTGATCGCGTTCGCGTCGAGCATGACCGGCTCGTTCCTGCTGAACTCGTACTTCACCTACCGGACCCGTCCCACCTGGCGGAAGTTCCTGCTCTTCCCGCTGACCAACGCCGCCAATTTCACCGTCACGACCGCAGGTGTCTGGCTGCTGGTCGACCTCGCCGGATTCAGCAGCCGTTACGCACCGCTGGTCGCGGCGGTGGCGGCCATCCCGATCACGTTCGTGGTGTCCCGCGCGATCATGCTGCGGCCGGAAACGGCCGTGGAGGGGCGGTGAACAGGCCCACATCCGCAACTCCTCCCGAATCGTTGGTCGAATCAGTGGCCGGGATCACGCCCACTGCCTAACATCGATCACCGCAAGGTCTTGTGCGCCCGCCCGTCGCCCGGCCAGCACCCCTCAACGGGGCGCGGCGCGCCGCACCTGCTGTCTCAATCTCCCCGGGAGGCTCCTTTGCACCGCCGCCGTCGCACCGCGCTCGTCGTCTCCGCCGCCATGCTCGTCGCGGCGCCGCTGCTCTCCGCCTGCGGCAACCAGGCCCACCCAGGTGCCGCAGCCGTGGTCGGCGGAGACCGCATCGAGGTGTCCACCGTGCAGGCCCAGGTGGCGGACGTACGTACCGCGCAGAACGGGTCCGACCAGTCCGTCCAGCTCATCAACAAGTCCGGGCAGCTCAGCCGGGCCAAGCTGCACGGGATGATCTTCGACCGGATCCTCGACAAGGCCGCCGCGGACGCGGGCGTCACGGTCAGCCGCAAGGAGGTCCAGGAGATGCGGCAGTCGGCGGTCTCCCAGTCCGGGGGAGAGGCACAGCTGCGGGCGATGATGCTGCAGCAGAGCTGGGTCGCCCCGAACCAGATCGATGCCGTCCTGCGCGAGCAGGTCCAGCTGTCGAAGCTCGCCCAGACGTTCGGTGCCGACCTGCAGCAGCCCGCCGGGCAGAAGGCCGTCGGCGATGCGCTCAGCGCGGCGTCGAAGTCGCTGCACATCGACGTCAACCCGCGCTTCGGCACCTGGGACAACAAGCAGACCCAGCTCGCCGAATACAAGGCCCCGTGGATCACCCAGGTCACCACGCCGGCCCAGCAGGAAGCCCCAGCCGGCGCCTAGGGTCTCTCGTTCGGATCGTGCCGGACCCCGCGAGCCCGGCATGATCCGAACGAGAGGCGTCCGGCCGGGCCCCTGGTGCCCCTCCCGGCAAGCTTTGCCCCGTCGCAAACACTGCCGGTCACGGCACTAGTAAGTTGGTGGGGTGAACGCTGAAGACCCCGGTCGTATCGTCCTGCTCACGGCCAGCCACCGGGTCGCGCCCGGACTGCTGTCCTGGCCCGCCTGGCAGACGCTGCACGCCGCCGACCGGGTGCTCTGCGCCGAGTCCGACCAGCCCCAGCTGCCGTACCTGCGCGAGGCGGGCGTCACGGTCGAGCACACCGCGCCCACCGCGCAGGAACTCGTCGACGCCTGCGCGGGCGGCCGGACCGTCGTGGTCGTGACCGGGGGTGAGGGCAATCAGCCGCTGACGGACGGGCTGGCCCGGCTGGCCGGGTCGGGCCGGGTGCAGATGCCGAACCTGGAGCTGCTGCCCGGTTCATACGATCTGCCCGGCGCCCGCCTTCTCGACCTCGTCCAGGTCATGGACCGGATCAGGGTCGAGTGCCCGTGGACCTCGCAGAAGACCCATGAGGGGCTTGCCAAGTACGCCATCGAGGAGGCGTACGAACTCGTCGAGGCGATCGAGGACGGCGACCGCGACGAACTGCGCGAGGAGCTCGGGGACGTCCTTCTCCAGGTCGTCTTCCACGCCCGGATCGCGGAGGAGGACACGGACGAGCCGTTCTCCGTCGACGATGTCGCCGCGACCCTCGTCGAGAAGCTGATCCACCGCCATCCGCATGTCTTCGGTGACGAGACCGCCGAGACCCCGGAGGACGTCCACGCGCACTGGCTGCGTACCAAGGCCATCGAGAAGCAGCGCGACTCGGTCACGGACGGCGTCCCGCTCGGGCAGCCCGGACTGGCGCTGGCCGCGAAGCTGGCGAGCCGGGTCCGTGCCGCCGGACTCGATGTGCCGCTCCCGACGGGCGACAGCATCGGTTACGAGCTCCTCGCCCTGGCCGTACGCGCGGAACAGGACGGCACGGACCCCGAGGCCGCCCTGCGCGCCGCGGGCCGCGTCTACCGGGACGCGATCCTCGCCGCGGAAGCCAACGGATAACGTCAGGGGGTGAACGACAGCCCCGCCGACGCCCCCGAACTCTTCACCTGGGAGTTCGCCACCGACCCGTACCCGGCCTACGCCTGGCTGCGCGAGCACAGCCCCGTGCACCGCACCGCGCTGCCCAGCGGGGTCGAGGCATGGCTCGTGACGCGGTACGAGGACGCCCGGCAGGCCCTCGCCGACGCCCGGCTCTCCAAGAACCCCGCGCACCACGACGAACCGGCGCACGCCAAGGGGAAGACCGGCATCCCGGGCGAGCGCAAGGCCGAGCTGATGACGCATCTGCTGAACATCGACCCGCCCGACCACACCAGGCTGCGCCGGCTGGTCTCGAAGGCGTTCACGCCGCGCCGGGTCGCCGAGTTCGCCCCGCGGGTGCAGGAGCTGACGGACCACCTCATCGACAACTTCATCGAGGAGGGATCCGCGGACCTCATCCACGACTTCGCGTTCCCGCTCCCCATCTATGCGATCTGCGACCTGCTCGGCGTCCCGCGTGAGGACCAGGACGACTTCCGGGACTGGGCGGGGATGATGATCCGCCACGGCGGCGGTCCGCGTGGCGGGGTGGCCCGGTCGGTGAAGAAGATGCGCGGCTATCTCGCGGAGCTCATCCACCGGAAGCGGGAGAACCCGGGGGAGGACCTGATCTCGGGGCTGATCCGGGCCAGTGACCACGGCGAGCACCTCACCGAGAACGAGGCCGCCGCCATGGCCTTCATCCTCCTCTTCGCGGGATTCGAGACGACGGTCAACCTCATCGGCAACGGGGTGTACGCCCTGCTGCGCAATCCGGAGCAGCGGGAGCGGCTGCAGCGCTCGCTCGACGCGGGGGAGACCGGGCTGCTGGAGACCGGTATCGAGGAACTGCTGCGGTACGACGGTCCGGTGGAGCTGGCGACCTGGCGGTTCGCCACCGAGCCGCTGACCCTCGGCGGGCAGCGGATCGCGGCGGGTGACCCCGTACTGGTGGTGCTCGCCGCCGCCGACCGGGACCCGGAGCGGTTTGCGGACCCGGACACCCTTGACCTCGCGCGGCGTGACAATCAGCACCTCGGATACGGGCACGGCATCCATTACTGCCTGGGAGCACCGCTTGCCCGACTGGAGGGACAGGCTGCCCTGGCCACACTGTTGAGGCGCCTCCCGGATCTGCGGCTTGCGGTGGAACCTACCGATGTGCGGTGGCGTGGCGGACTCATCATGCGTGGACTGCGCACGCTTCCGGTGGAGTTCGGTCCCGGTCGGCGTTCCGATCGAGGTGACACTCTGTCAACGCTGTGACTTTCACGTGATCTGCGCTGCATCGACTTGTGACAAGTGTTCGAGTGCCGCTACGTTCACCGTTCGACTCACCTTGTCAGTCACACGGAAGGCAATCCCATGGGCTCCGCGAACGGCAGGCACCGTCGCCCTCGCCAGGCACCCGCGATCGTCGTCGCCGCAGGCGTGACCGGTTCGGCCATCGCTATTCCCCTGCTCGGCGCGGCCGGTGCGCACGCCGCCGACGCCACGACCTGGGACCGGGTCGCGGAGTGCGAGAGCGGCGGCATGTGGAGCGCCGACCTCGGCAACGGCTCCTATGGCGGTCTTCAGTTCTCGCAGGACGACTGGAAGTCGTACGGCGGTGAGGCGTACGCCGCGCGCGCCGACCTCGCCAGCCGCTCGCAGCAGATAGCGGTCGCCGAGAAGGTCCTGGAGGACCGGGGGCCGAAGGCGTGGCCCAGCTGTGCGGCCATCTCCGGGCTCACGGAGGACGGGGGGTCGCCGGGGGTCGACCCGGGAATCGTGTCGTCGGCCGAACCGGCGGAGCGCGGGAAGGCGTCCGAGGCGCCGTCCGACAAGGGGTCCGCCAAGGGGTCGGCCAAGGGATCCGCCGCGTCTTCGGGCAAGGCGTCGCACAAGCCGTCGGCAGGGCCGTCATCCACGTCACCCTCCAAGAAGTCTGATTCATCCGACTCGCCCCAGAAGTCTGGCTCGTCCGACAGTGAGGCGGGTGGTAAGCACCGCGGCGCACCGGCGCCCGAGGTGAGCGAGGGCGCGGGCAGGGGCGGCGGCCGGGACTCGGGCCGGCATGCTTCCCGCGGTAACAGTGAGAGGCGCGACACGCGCGCGACGGCGGCCGACCGCGATTACACCGTCCGGCCGGGCGACAACCTTTCGGTGATTGCTGACGCGCAGAAGGTTCGCGGTGGATGGCCCGCTCTCTATGAGGCGAACAAGGGTGCGGTCGGCGGCGACCCGGACCTCATCCTGCCTGGCCAGAGCCTCGATCTCGACGTGAAGTCGAAGTGAGGGCAGTCCGATAAGCAGCTAAAAGCACCCCAAAAATCGGGGTAGTTCAGGGACCTATGTCCGCTTATGCGTAAGTGAGACATGGGTCTCTTTGCGTCAACTGGCGTGTCGCGTCCGCCGGGTCCGTCCGCATGACCCCTCACCTGCGAAAACGCTGCGCAGTCGGATGCAGGTAAGGACTGATTGTCCGTTATGCCCATCTTTGAATGTCGAGGTTGCATACGTTTACGGTCGGAACCGCTCGCACCGCGGGCCCCGTCGACCGTCACGCCGAATCCTGCCGTCGGTCGAAGGGAACAGACGCGTAAGGCGCCGTAGGCAGGAGCGGGGGACCCAGGTAAGCCGCCGGGCCCGATGGTCGAAAGACCGTCAGGACCGGCTCGGGGTGAAGTCGCGTGCTAGGACGTGCGACCGGGCAACTCACTTGGCCCGAACCCGACAGCTCACCTCGTAGGCGTCGGTGAGGAGAAGTTCCATGCTGCTGAACAGCAAGGGCAAGCACCGCCGCCCGTCCAAGGCCGTCCGCGTCGCCACGTTCGCCGGTGTGACCGGTGTCGCCATCGCCGCTCCCCTGATGGGTGCGACGGGTGCCTCCGCCGCCTCCGTCGCCACGTGGGACGCCGTCGCCCAGTGCGAGTCCGGTGGCAACTGGTCCATCAACACCGGCAACGGCTACTACGGCGGCCTGCAGTTCTCGCAGTCCAGCTGGGCCGCCGCCGGTGGTACGCAGTACGCCCCGCGCGCCGACCTCGCCACCAAGGCTCAGCAGATCGCCACCGCCGAGAAGCTCCTCGCCATGCAGGGCCCGGGTGCCTGGGGCTGTGCCCACGCCGGTGGCCTCACCAACGACGGTGTCGACCCGGGTGTCGACACCGGCTCCACCACGCAGCAGAGCGCCCCGGCGCAGGAGTCGAAGCAGGCCGCGCCGAAGCCGGCCGAGCGCACCGAGGCCCCCGCTGCCTCCCGCGCGGACCGTGGCACCGCCCCCAAGAAGACCGTCACCACGCCGACCGGCGAGAAGGTCGCCAAGGGTGACGGCGAGTACAAGGTGAAGTCCGGCGACTCGCTCAGCAAGATCGCCGCGCAGCACAAGGTGAAGGGCGGCTGGCAGCAGCTCTTCAAGCTGAACAAGGACATCGTCGAGGACGCCGACCTGATCTACCCGGGTCAGCAGCTCCACCTGACGAAGTAGGACGGGCGCTCCGTGGACACGGGCTCCCCGTAGATACGGGCTCTCTCCTCCCCGAGCACCCCGACCCGGCGCGGATTCCCCCGTACGTGCCGGGTCGGGGTTTTTCGTACTCAGAGTTCAACTGTTGTCGATACCGGTCAGTAGAAATCTGCACCGTTGCCCTGCTATGAGTGCCCTTGGGTCCTTTTCCGTCCCAGGGGGCGGGCGGTCGGCGGACCGAGGCGGCCCAGCCGGTTAGGCTCTTGTCGCAAGGCCAAAGCGACCCTGCACAACCAGCGTCATATCCCAGAAGGAGATGCCTCGTGCCGTCCATCGACGTCGTCGTAGCCCGGGAAATCCTCGACTCCCGCGGAAACCCCACGGTCGAGGTCGAGGTTGGCCTCGACGACGGCAGCACGGGCCGTGCTGCCGTGCCGTCCGGCGCCTCCACCGGTGCGTTCGAGGCCATTGAGCTTCGCGACGGTGACCCCAACCGCTACCAGGGCAAGGGCGTCGAGAAGGCCGTCCTCGCCGTGATCGAGCAGATCGGCCCGGAGCTCGTCGGTTACGACGCCACCGAGCAGCGGCTGATCGACCAGGCCATGTTCGACCTGGACGCCACCGAGAACAAGGGCTCGCTCGGCGCCAACGCCATCCTCGGCGTCTCGCTGGCCGTCGCGCACGCCGCGTCCGAGGCCGCGGACCTGCCGCTGTTCCGCTACCTCGGTGGCCCGAACGCGCACCTGCTGCCCGTCCCGATGATGAACATCCTCAACGGTGGGTCGCACGCCGACTCCAACGTGGACATCCAGGAGTTCATGATCGCGCCGATCGGCGCGGAGTCCTTCTCCGAGGCGCTGCGCTGGGGCGCCGAGGTCTACCACACGCTGAAGAAGGTCCTGAAGACCAAGGGCCTGTCGACCGGTCTCGGTGACGAGGGCGGCTTCGCGCCGAACCTGGAGTCGAACCGCGCCGCCCTGGACCTCATCATCGAGGCCATCAAGGAGGCCGGTTACGTCCCGGGCAAGGACATCGCGCTCGCGCTCGACGTCGCCGCCTCGGAGTTCTACAAGGACGGCACGTACGAGTTCGAGGGCAAGTCCCGCTCGGCCGCCGAGATGACCGAGTACTACGAGGAACTCGTCTCCGCGTACCCGCTGGTCTCCATCGAGGACCCGCTGTACGAGGACGACTGGGCCGGCTGGAACGTCATCACCCAGAAGCTCGGCGCCAAGGTGCAGATCGTCGGCGACGACCTGTTCGTCACCAACCCGGAGCGCCTGGCCCGCGGCATCGAGGAGGGCTCCGCCAACGCCCTGCTCGTCAAGGTCAACCAGATCGGTTCGCTGACCGAGACCCTGGACGCCGTCGAGCTGGCCCAGCGCAACGGCTTCAAGTGCATGATGTCCCACCGCTCCGGCGAGACCGAGGACGTCACCATCGCCGACCTCGCCGTCGCGGTGAACTGCGGCCAGATCAAGACCGGCGCCCCGGCCCGCTCGGACCGCGTCGCCAAGTACAACCAGCTGCTGCGCATCGAGGAGATCCTCGACGACGCGGCGGTGTACGCGGGCCGCTCCGCGTTCCCGCGGTTTCGCTCTGCGAACTGATCAGCACAGCGCTCTGCGAACTGATCAGCACAGCGCTCTGCGAACTGATCAGCACAGCGCTCCGCGAACTGATCAGCGCAGCAAGGGCTGATCGCAGGCCCGGTACCGGGCAAAGGCCACGGCCTCCGTCCGTCCCCGCACTCGGTCCCGTACCGTGTGCGGGGACGGACGTGCGTAGTGGGAGGCGGAGACATGGCCGCGAAGGACCGGGACCGGTTCTCCACCGCGACCCGGCTGCGACTGCTCGGTGAGCAGACCGCCGCCCGCGTCTACCGGTCCCAGAATCGCCGCCAGGCCCGCCGCTCCCGGCTCACCGGCCGGGCCGCGTTCCTCGCCCTGGTCGTCTGCTCCCTGGTGGTGGCGCTCGCGTACCCGATGCGGCAGTACGTGTCGCAGCGTGACGACATCGCCGACCAGGAGCGGCTGGCGCAGGAGGCCGAGAAGCGCACCGAGGAGCTGCGCGACGAGAAGGCGCGCCTCCAGGACGACGCGTACGTCCGGCGGCTGGCCCGGGAGCACCTGCACTACGTGACTCCCGGGGAGACCAGCTACACGGTGATCGACCCCGACGCGGCGAAGGAGCGCAGCGGAGGGGCGAAGGAGACCGACCGGCCGTGGCACTCCAACCTGTGGGACGGCGTGGACAGCGCCGACCGCAACTGACTTCTCATTCCCTTGTTCACCTCGTCTCCGCAGCACTGTGCGGAGCCGTAGTTCACGCATCCGAGTAGATCCAAGGCAGGCATGGAAACGCCCCCTCCCCAGACCGAGTCCACCACACCCACCGAGGCGGACATCGCCGCGTTCCAGCAGCAGCTCGGCCGCCCGCCGCGCGGGCTGCGCGCGATCGCGCACCGCTGCCCGTGCGGCAACCCGGACGTGGTCGAGACGTCCCCGCGGCTGGAGGACGGTACGCCGTTCCCGACGACGTACTACCTGACGTGCCCGCGCGCGGCTTCCGCGATCGGCACGCTGGAGGCGAACGGCGTCATGAAGGAGATGACGGAGCGTCTGGCCACGGACCCGGAGCTGGCGGCTGCCTACCGTGCCGCGCACGAGGACTACATCGCCCGGCGCGACGCGATCGAGGTGCTGGAGGGCTTTCCCAGCGCGGGCGGCATGCCGGACCGGGTGAAGTGCCTGCACGTGCTGGTGGGGCACTCGCTGGCGGCGGGGCCGGGCGTGAACCCGCTGGGCGACGAGGCGATTGCGATGCTGCCGGAGTGGTGGCGCAAGGGGCCCTGCGTGACGCCGTGCGGCGCGCCGGAGGAGAAGGACGGCCGGACCGTCGAGACGTCGGAGGGCGGGGACTTCGCGTTCCGGCCGGCCGACGGGGCGCCGGACGAGGGCTGACCGTTCCCCGGGGGCTCCGCCCCCGGACCCCCGCTCCTCAATCGCCGGAGGGGCTTGATTTCTAGGAGCACCTATGACTGGCGTGGCCGCCATCGACTGCGGTACGAACTCCATCCGTCTGCTCGTCGCCGACGCGGACCCGTCCACCGGTGAGCTCGTCGAGCTCGACCGCCGGATGGAGATCGTCCGCCTCGGCCAGGGCGTCGACCGTACCGGCCGGCTCGCCCCCGAGGCCCTGGAGCGGACGTTCGCCGCCTGCCGCCAGTACGCGGAGGTGATCAAGGAGTACGGCGCGGAGAGGATCCGCTTCGTCGCTACCTCCGCCTCCCGCGACGCGGAGAACAGGGACGAGTTCGTCCGCGGCGTGCTGGACATCCTCGGCGTCGAGCCCGAAGTGATCAGCGGCGACCAGGAGGCCGAGTTCTCCTTCGACGGCGCCACCAAGGAGCTCGCGGGCAGCGAACACCTGCCGAAGCCCTACCTGGTGGTGGACATCGGCGGCGGTTCCACCGAGTTCGTCGTCGGCGACGACCGGGTCCTGGCCGCGCGGTCGGTGGACATCGGCTGCGTACGGATGACCGAGCGCCATCTCGTACGCGACGGCGTCGTCACCGACCCTCCCACATCGGGTCAGATCACCGCGATCCGCGCGGACATCGACGCCGCCCTCGATCTGGCCGAGGAGACCGTCCCGCTCACCGAAGCCGCCACGCTCGTCGGCCTCGCAGGCACCGTCACCACCGTGGCCGCGATCGCGCTGGGGCTGGAGGAGTACGACTCCGAGGCGATCCACCACTCCCGGATCTCCTTCGAGCAGGTCCAGGAGATCACCGGACGGCTCGTCACCTCGACCCACGCCGAGCGAGCCGCGATCCCCGCGATGCATCCGGGGCGGGTCGACGTGATCACCGCCGGGGCGCTCGTCCTGCTGGGCGTGATGAAGCGGACCGGGGCCCGCGAGATCGTCGTCAGCGAGCACGACATTCTCGACGGGATCGCCTGGTCCGTCGCGTAGCCGGCAGGACGTCGGCAGCCTGCTCGAAAGGGCGCCCGAAAGGCTGTTCGCGGGGGTGCGGCAAGAGGCGCCGAGAGGGCGCTCATGCGCACTCCCGCCTGCACTTTTGAGTCGCTGGGAGCCCCTCCGGGACCTCTTCGGGAGACGCTCCGCGACGAAGTTCGTGAACTTCTTCACAAGGAATTCGTTCCCTTGATGCGCACTTCTGCTCCGTACGGGGCCCCGTGACCGTCCGCGGACCCGCTCGCTGTGCACAGGGGAGGGTTCCGGACGTGTTGCTGCGGTGTTGGCCGAAGGGGTGTTTCACCCCGCTCGCGGGGCTCAAGGGCCAGCTCACAAGCGGTGAACAACGTTCGCCGCTGCACCGTGGTTCCCCTGTGGCGCCATGACCTCGCTCACGTGGGCGGCGAAGTGTAGCAGAGGGTGGGCGATACCTTGTGAAGGGGCTCACGAGCATGCCCCCCGAGGGGGGTGGATACTCGATGGCATGAGCACCACGGAGCGTCCCAGGATCCTCGTAGTAGGCGGTGGGTACGTAGGCCTGTACGCAGCTCGGCGCATTCTGAAGAAGATGCGCTACGGAGAGGCGACCGTCACGGTCGTCGACCCCCGGTCGTACATGACCTACCAGCCCTTCCTCCCCGAAGCCGCCGCAGGCAGCATCTCGCCCCGGCACGTCGTCGTGCCGCTGCGACGCGTACTGCCGAAGGCCGAGGTTCTCACCGGCCGCGTCACGACCATCGACCAGGACCGCAAGGTCGCCACGGTCGCGCCGCTGGTCGGCGAGGCCTACGAGCTGCCCTTCGACTACCTCGTCATCGCGATGGGCGCCGTCTCCCGTACCTTCCCGATCCCCGGCCTGGCAGAGCAGGGCATCGGCATGAAGGGCATCGAGGAGGCCATCGGCCTGCGCAACCACGTTCTCGAGCAGCTGGACAAGGCCGACTCGACGACCGATGAGGACGTCCGCCGCAAGGCGTTGACGTTCGTCTTCGTGGGCGGCGGCTTCGCCGGTGCGGAGACCATCGGCGAGGTCGAGGACATGGCCCGCGACGCGGCGAAGTACTACACGAACGTGAAGCGCGAGGACATGCGCTTCATCCTCGTCGACGCCGCCGACAAGATCCTTCCCGAGGTCGGCCCGAAGCTGGGCACCTGGGGCCGGGAGCACCTGGAGTCCCGTGGCGTCGAGGTCTTCCTCTCGACCTCCATGGACTCCTGCGTCGACGGTCACGTCGTCCTGAAGAACGGCCTCGAGGTCGACTCCAACACCATCGTGTGGACGGCCGGCGTGAAGCCGAACCCGGCGCTGGCCCGTTTCGGCCTGCCGCTCGGTCCGCGCGGTCACGTGGACACGTCCGAGAAGCTCCAGGTGCAGGGCACCGACTACATCTGGGCTGCGGGCGACAATGCCCAGGTTCCGGACATGGTCGGCCGCAGGGCCGGTAACCCGAACGCCTGGTGCCCGCCGAACGCCCAGCACGCGCTGCGTCAGGCCAAGGTTCTCGGCGACAACGTCATCTCCGGGATGCGCGGCTTCCCGCAGAAGGAATACAGCCACGCCAACAAGGGTGCAGTCGCCGGTCTCGGCCTGCACAAGGGCGTCGCGATGATCGTCATGGGCAAGATGAAGATCAAGCTCAAGGGCCGTCTCGCCTGGTACATGCACCGTGGCTACCACGGCATGGCGATGCCGACCTGGAACCGTAAGATCCGGATCTTCGCCGACTGGACCCTTGCGATGTTCCTCAAGCGCGAGGTCGTCTCGCTCGGCGCCATGGAGACGCCGCGCGAGGAGTTCTACGAGGCCGCCAAGCCGGCCCCGGCTCCGGCCGCCGCCAAGACCGAGGGCGAGAAGGCCAAGGCCTCCTAGCCCGGGCTCCGATCCGCCGGATCCTCTCCGTACGACGCCCGAAGGGGCCGCCCGCCATCCGTGGTGCGGGCGGCCCCTTCGGCGTGTCCGGAGCCCGGGAGTGACCGCCCGGCACATATGTGTGGCGTGCAGGCGTTGTGCCGTGCCGTTGCGCCACTGCGGGATGGCGTTGGCGCCGGAGAGTGTTGACGGGGTGTACCTCGTCGTGGCACCACGGGTACATGGCGTGGTTCGAGGCATGTTTGGGCATGTTTGGGCTCGTTGGGAAACACCATCACGGAGGTGTACGCCATGGCAGACGCCGCGTTGCGGCTGACCGCTCTCGCTGAGGAGTTGCTGGGAGAACCCCTGCCGGTCCGGATCCGGGCCTGGGACGGCAGCGAATCCGGACCGCCCGGCGCCCCCGTTCTCGTCATCCGGAACCGCCGCGCGTTGCGCCGGCTGCTCTGGAAGCCGGGCGAACTGGGCCTGGCCCGCGCCTGGGTGGCCGGCGAACTCGACATCGACGGCGATCTCTACGAGACGCTGGATCTGATGGCCGGACTGCTCTGGGAGCGCGGCGTGGACGCGAAGGACACCGTCCACCCGATCCGGAACCCACAGCTCCGGGCCGCTGCCCGGAGTCTGCTGCACCTGGCGGGACCCTGGCCGCCACCGCCCCCGCCCGCCGAGGAGGTCCGCCGCCGCACCGGCCCCCTCCACACCAAGCGCCGCGACAAGGAGGCCATCAGCCACCACTACGACGTGGGCAATGACTTCTACGAACTGGTCCTTGGCCCGTCCATGGTCTACTCCTGCGCCTACTGGGAGAGCGACGGCAGCCTGGAGGACGCCCAGCGCGACAAGCTCGACCTGGTCTGCCGCAAGCTCGCGCTGAAGGAGGGCGACCGCCTCCTCGACGTCGGCTGCGGCTGGGGCTCCATGGCCATCCACGCGGCCCGCGAGTACGGCGCCCAGGTCACCGGGGTGACCCTCTCCGTCGAACAGGCCGCATACGCCCGCAAGCGCATTGCCGAGGAAGGTCTGACCGACCGGATCGAGATCCGGGTCCAGGACTACCGGGACGTCAGGGACGGCCCGTACGACGCCATCTCATCGATCGGAATGGCCGAGCACGTCGGCTCGGTCCGCTACCGCGACTACGCCGACGACCTCTACGCCCTTCTGAAAGCGGGCGGCCGGCTGCTCAACCACCAGATCGCCCGCCGCCCCGAACGGGACGAGTCCGCGTACCACGTGGACGAGTTCATCGACGCGTACGTCTTCCCCGACGGCGAACTCGCCCCGTTGGGCCGGACCGTCGCCACCCTCGAGGAGGCCGGCTTCGAGGCCCGTGACGTCGAGTCGATCCGTGAGCACTACGCACTGACCCTGCGCCGCTGGGTCGCCAATCTGGAGAAGCACTGGGACCGGGCGGTCACGATGACCTCGCCCGGCCGGGCCAGGGTCTGGCGCCTCTACATGGCCGCCTCCGCCCTGTCCTTCGAGCACAACAGGATCGGGGTCAACCAGATCCTCGCGGTGCGTCCGGTGGACGACGGATCCTCCCGGATGCCGCTGCGCGCCCGCGAATGGAAGACGTCCGCGGCCGGCTGAACACGTATGAGCGCAGAGAGGGCCGGTACCCGCAGCTTCAGCTTGCGGGTACCGGCCCTCCCTGTCAGGGGCTCACTGCCGGGGGCTCACTCGTGAGACCGACGGTCTTACTCGGTCTTGATCGCCGTCAGCATGTTCAGCTTCGCGGCGCTGCGGGCCGGCCAGAGCGAGGCCAGCACGCCCACCAGCGCCGCCAGTACCAGGAAGACCGCGATCCGGTCCCACGGGATCACCAGGGCGTAGTCCGGGATGTCGGAGGCCAGCGTCCGGCCGATCGCCCAGCCGAGGAACGTACCGAGCGCGACCCCGATCACCGCACCGAAGACCGAGATGACCACGGCCTCCAGCCGGATCATGCGCTTGACCCTGCGCCGGTCCAGACCGATCGCCCGCAGCATGCCGATCTCCTGCTGACGCTCGAAGACCGACATCGCCAGGGTGTTGATGACCCCCAGCACCGCGATGATCAGGGCCATCGCCAGCAGCCCGTACATGATGTTCAGCGCCATGCTGATGAAGCCGCCGAACGTGTCCCGGATGTCCTGCCGGTCCATGACGGACATCGCCGGGTTGTCACCCAGGGCGTCGACCAGGGCCTGCTCGTTGGCCTTCGACGCGCCGCCGTCCGTCTTCAGCCAGATCTCGCGGATGTCCGGGTGGCTCTGATGCGCGGTCAGGATGTCCCTCGGCATCAGGACCGGTGCGAGGAATTCGTTCTCCTCGTAGACCGCGCCGACCGTCAGGGTGCCCTTCTTGTCGTCGTCGTACGTCACCGGGAGGGAGGTGCCGGTCTTCCAGCCGTTCGACTTGGCGGTCTTGTCGCCGACGGCGATCTCGCCGTCGCCCAGCGAGTCCAGCGAACCGGAGACCGTCTTCAGGGAGAAGACCTTCTGCACATCGCCCGGGGTGACCCCGGAGACCGGGTGGTACGTGCCCTTGACCTGGATGGAGGCGGCCTGCTGGGGCGAGACCGCGACGACGACGTCGGACTTCTCCAGGGCGGTGAGCGCCGACTCGTCGAGCGAGTCGCCGCTCGCCATCGAGATCATGTAGTCGGCCCTGATGTTGTCCGTCGTCATCCGGTCGACCGCCTGGCCGAGCGTGACGCCCAGCACCGAGATGCCGGTGACCAGGGTGAGACCGATCGCGAGAGCGGAGGCGGTCGCCCCGGTACGCCGCGGGTTACGGACCGCGTTCTGCGCAGCCAGCTTGCCCGAGACCCCGAACAGCTTCAGCAGCATCGGCCGCACCAGGGCGATGACCGGCCGCGACAGCAGCGGGATCAGCACGATGACACCGATCAGCGCCACGAAGGCACCGATCCCGATCATCGTCCGGCCGTCCGAACCGGTCGCCGCACCCGCGAGGATCCCGGCCGCACCGAGCAGGGTGAGCACCCCGCCGATCGAGTTCCGTACGACCAGCGACTTGGTGGTGGCCACCGCGTGGACGCTGCTCATCGCGGCAACCGGCGCGATCTTTGCGGCGCGGCGGGCCGGCAGCCAGGCGGCCAGCACGGTGATCAGGATGCCGACGCCGAACGCGGCGCCGACCGCGACGGGGGAGATCACCAGCGGTCCGGCCGGGATCTTCCCGCCGATCAGGCTCATCGCCGAGCGCAGTCCGGTGGCGAGACCGAGACCGAGCAGGAAGCCGATCACGGAGGCGAGCGCGCCGACCACGGCCGCTTCGAGGAGTACGGAGCGCTTGACCTGCCGGCGGGAGGCGCCGACGGCGCGCAGCAGCGCCAGTTCCTTGGTGCGCTGGGCGACCAGCATGGTGAACGTGTTGGCGATCAGGAAGATGCCGACGAACAGGGCGATGGCCGCGAAGGCGAGCAGCATCGTGTTGAGGCTGTCCAGGCTGCTCTCGATCTGCTTCGCCTGGTCATCGGCGAGGACCTTGCCGGTCTGGGCGGTGGCGTCCTTGGGCAGCAGGGGCTCCACCGCGTCCAGCAGCTTCCGGTCGGAGGCGCCGGCCGCCGCGGTGACGGTGACGTCCTGGAACCAGCCGGGCTTGAGGTAGAGCTGCTGGGCGACCGGGGTGTCGAAGAGGACCAGGCTGCCGCCCGCGTTCACCGCGCCGTCCTCGGTGGTGAAGACACCGGAGAGGGTGTACTCCTTCACCGGGCCGTTCGTGGCGACCCGTACCCGGTCGCCGACCTTGTACTCGCCCTTCTTCGCCGTCTCCTTGTCGAGCGCGATCCGGTCGTCGCCGGCCGGACCCGTGCCGTCGACGAAGGTGTACGAGGCGTCCTTGTCGTTCGGGCCGGGGGAGAAGTTGGTGCCGGTGTTGGACCAGCCGTTGCCGATCAGCTTGCCGTGCGGGTCGGCGACCCCGGCGAAGCCGGAGACCCGGCCGGTGGCGGTGGCCACCCCGTCCAGGCCCTGGATCTTCTTGAGCGTGGCGGCGTCGATGCCGGAGGTCTTGTTGTCGTGCTGGCCCGCGTGGGTGGTGATGGCGACGGCGATGTGGTCGTAACTCTTCGCCGACTGGTTGCGGAAGGCGTTGCCGAGGGTGTCGGTGAAGACCAGAGTGCCGGAGACGAAGGCCACGCCGAGCATCACGGCGAGAACGGTCATCAGCAGCCTGGCCTTGTGCGCGAGCACATTGCGCAAGGCAGTACGGAACATGTCTGTCAGTCCTGGGATGGGGAGGGGTTCCGGAAGAGGGCGCGGGGGCGGTCCGTGCTCAGCTGGTACGGCCCTTGGCGTCGAACGCCTTCATCCGGTCGAGGACCCCGTCCGCGGTGGGGCGCATCATCTGGTCGACGATCGCCCCGTCCGCCAGGAAGATCACCCGGTCCGCGTAGGAGGCGGCCACCGGGTCGTGGGTCACCATCACCACGGTCTGCCCCAGCTCGCGCACGGAGTTGCGCAGGAAGCCCAGCACCTCGGAGCCGGAGCGGGAGTCCAGGTTGCCGGTGGGCTCGTCACCGAAGATGATCTCCGGCTGCGAGGCCAGGGCGCGGGCCACCGCGACACGCTGCTGCTGGCCGCCGGAGAGCTCGGTGGGCCGGTGCTTCAGCCGGTCGGAGAGCCCGACCATCTCGATGACCTTGCGCAGCCACTCGGCGTCGGGCTTGCGGCCCGCGATGTCCATCGGCAGCGTGATGTTCTCCGCCGCGGTCAGCGTGGGCAGCAGGTTGAACGCCTGGAAGATGAAACCGATCTTGTCCCGGCGGAGCTGGGTGAGCTGCTTGTCCTTGAGGGAACCGAGCTCCGTCTCGCCGATCCGCACCGAACCGCTGCTGAAGCTGTCGAGACCGGCCACGCAGTGCATGAGGGTGGACTTTCCGGAGCCGGACGGGCCCATGATCGCGGTGAACTCACCCTGCGGGAAGTCCACGGTGACCCGGTCCAGGGCCTTCACCTGGGTCTCGCCCTGTCCGTAGACCTTGGACAGATCCGTGGCGCGGGCAGCCACCGCGGTGGCGCGGTGAGCGGTGGAGGTGATGGTCACGGGGACACTCCTGTTCAGGGCTTCGGTTCGGGGGTCCGGAAGCGGACTACTCCATCGTCGGCGCTGATCCGCTGCCGGTCGTCAGCCCCCGTGCCCGTTCCGGAGGGCCACTTGAGTCGCACCGGAGGGGCGATTCGTCCTCCTCGGGTATGACACCGACCCTGAGCCGGTCGTACGCCGAACCGATTCCTCCGCGGCGCGCACACCTGGATCCGAAGATCACACAGAGTGAGGGTCGGGCGGACCGGGCGCGGCGCCCCGCTCACCCCTCGCACGACTGTGCCGACGCATGACTGCGTCGCTCGATCGGCTGATTCCGCCCGACGGGGCGGAGGGGTCAGGAGGTGCGTCGCAGATCGGGGGCCGGCGCTGTGATCCAGATGACACGTGTGTGCCCGCGGCCCCATGGGTGCCGGAGATCGCTCCGGGAGCGAGAAGCGCCGGTGAGGCCATTGCCCGGCGGGGTGGCGGCCGATGGCGCGCAGGGCTGTCCCGGGGAGGCGAGTTTCCGTCATTCCCGATTGCCGGTCCGGGTGCCCACTTGCCCCGCCCAGGCATGTGACTATGCCTTACATGCCGTGCTGACGGCCCCTCAAACGGTCAATAAAATAAGACAACATCGCGCCACCGTTCCGCTGTTCGGGGGATACCCCCGGATAGGGTCAGGTGCCAACGCGGAGCCGCGCGCCAAGCCCGGATGGTGGAATGCAGACACGGCGAGCTTAAACCTCGCTGCCCCTCGGGGGCGTGCCGGTTCGAGTCCGGCTCCGGGCACCACTGCGACGTTCGGTGACGGTGCCGATCGGCCGGACGTTACTTCAGCGAACAACCTTCATAAAGATCCTCCTTGGGCACTAGGGTGAACCCTTTGCCTACCCATTACTCTTGTGGCAAGGCCACGCAGGGTGGCCACGAAGGAGTGAGATGAGGAGCAGCAACCCGGTCTTCTCGCGACGGGGGTTCAGCCGCGACAACGGCTACGCGAGCTTCAACGCGGCGCCGCAGGCCGGGGCCGCTACCGCCAACCCGTACGCCCAGGGCACCGCCACCAACCCGTACGCCACTAATCCCTACGCCCAGCCGGATGCCCAGTACGGCGCCCCGCAGGCGCCCGCGCGCACCGGCGCGATGACGATCGACGATGTCGTCTCGCGTACCGCGATCACGCTGGGCACCGTGGTGCTCGGCGCGGTCCTCGCCTGGGCCCTGCTGCCGGTCGACGAGGCCAACCTCGGCAAGTCCTACGGCATCGCGATCGGCGCCGCCCTGGTGGCGTTCGTCCTGTCGCTCGTCCAGTCGTTCAAGCGCAAGCCGGTCCCGGCGCTGATCGTCTCCTACGCGGCCTTCGAGGGTGTCTTCCTCGGGGTGATCTCCAGCGCGGTCTCCACGTACATCGGTCCCGGCGTGGTGATGCAGGCCGTGTTGGGCACCATGTGTGTCTTCGCCGGTGTGCTTCTCGCGTACAAGATGCGCTGGATCCGCGTCACCCGCCGCTTCTACGGCTTCGTGATGGCCGCCGCCGTGGGCTTCATGCTCCTGATGGTGGTCAACCTGCTGTTCGCCGTCTTCGGCGGGGGCGACGGCCTGGGCTTCCGCAGCGGCGGTCTCGGCATCCTCTTCGGCGTCATCGGGATCATCCTCGGTGCGTGCTTCCTGGCCCTGGACTTCAAGCAGGTCGAGGACGGCATCGCGTTCGGCGCGCCGCGCGAGGAGTCCTGGCTGGCGGCCTTCGGTCTCACCATGACCCTGGTGTGGATCTACCTGGAGATGCTGCGTCTGCTGTCCATCCTCAGCGGCGACGACTGACCGCACAGCCCCGCACGACGGAACGGCCCGCAGGCACACCGCCTGCGGGCCGTTCCGCTTGTCCGGGTTCCGCTCGCCTAGAGCAGCTTCCGCGCCGCCCGCCTCAGGTCGTACTCGTGGACGAGCGCCTTCGCGTGTCCGTAGGCGAGGTCGTGTTCGCTCCGCAGCCAGCTGACCTTCTCGTCGAACCGGAGGGCAGGGCCGTCTTCGACGGTGCGGAGCCAGTCGGAGACTTCACGACCGGTGCAGTGAGGGATTCTGGAGAGCAGATTGCGATGGGTCTCTTCGGAGAAGACATGGGTCACCGGCGCCTCCGACGCATTGCGCGTTGCTGGTCCTTCCCGACACCGTGCCTGAGCGTCGGCCCGTTGGCAACCATCATGGGAGGGCGCGTAGGGTCGCGGCATGCTCGATACGACCCCGCTGGTCACCGTCGTGGACCGATTCGCCGACCGGCTGCGCGCCGCCCCGCAGAGCAGGCTCCAGCACGGAGCGGCCGCCGAAGGGCTGGCCGTGGCCAGGGAATTGGCCGTACGGGCCCAGCGCATCGAGGCACCGGACCGAGAGCCCCGCATCATGCCGGACGCGGGGATGTTCGCGGTCGGCGACCAGGTCGCGGTCGCGGGCCGGGACCTGGCGGTCGCATTGGAAAGGGCCCCGTCCGTCGAACTGGACGAGGCCGTGCGATTCGTCGAGGAAGCGGCCGCCCGGGCTTTCGCGTAGCGGCCGTCCCGTTCGGGAGGTCGTGGCAGCGGCCGACGACGGCCGCTGCGCGGGAACCGGGGAGGGCTCCCGCAGGTCAGAGCGAGGCGATGACGCGGTCGGCGAGGATGTAGACGTTCTCCTTGCCGCAGGAGAAGGTCAGGGCGTACGCGCCGGAGACACCGGAACCGCCCAGTAGCACCGGGTGCTCACCCGCCAGCAGCGCCTCGGCGAGCCGCTCGGCCGTCTCGCGGTGGCCGGGGGTCATACAGAGCGTGGTGCCGTCGGCGAAGACGTAGACGTCGAGTGTGCCGAGCGGGCCGGGACGGACGTCGGAGAGCTCGGTCCGGCTGTCGGCGAGCTCCTCCAGCCGGCTCACGGTGCGCTCGTGGTCGGTGACGACCGGGGTCTGCACCGGTACGAAGTCGGGGTGCGAGGGGTGACGGCGACGGGCCGCCGCCAGCTCGGGGGAGTCCTCGGCGAACTCCACTGTCTCCGGAAACTCGGTTGTGTCGGCCGACTCGGCCAGTTCCGTCAGCTCCTCCAGCGCCTCGGTGGCGTCGAGGTCCATCGCATCGAGGCCCGCGAAGTCCGCCTGGCGCGGCATGAAGAACGGCGCGTCCTCGCCGATCCCGGACAGGCCGCCCAGCAGGGACGGGGCGTCCGCGGCGTCGCGCGCTTCCTGGGAGGCCCAGAACGCCCGCGCCTCGGCGAGCTCGCGCTCACGCTCCTCGGCGAGTGCCTCGGCCACGGCCGCACGTATCTCGGCGGCGGGGGTGCCGGTGCTGCGGACCTGCTGGGGCACGGCGGCGGTACGGGCACGGCCGGCAGCCAGCTCCATCCGCAGGGCCATGACCTGCTTGCGCAGCCCGTGAGCAGCGTGCAGAGCGGCAGCGCCCACGGCCGTGGCAGCGGCGGCGGTCAGCAACAGGGCAAGAGGCATGGCGCTCACTGACATACTCCCGGTTTCAATCGATCCCCCGACTTCCTACATCAGCTTGTCCTCTGCCTGCGCCCGGTGTCAGTGCATTACGTCACGAATTGGACAGTTTTTTGTGCCTGAGGTTTACCCCTGATGTGGGTGCGACCTGCGGAAATGGCTCTCCCCCAGGAGATAGGTCACATCCTGGGGGAGATTCGGTCACGGTCGGGGCTCGGAACCGGCCGGCTCATCGGCTCGGGACACCCGCGCTGCGGGCAGGTGCCGCCTTCGTTCCTCAGGCGCCCCCTACCCTCCGCTGCAGCTCAGCTCAGCCGCTCGGGCCAC
>NZ_JBFBCG010000026.1:26667-97683 GCF_040683105.1 Streptomyces sp. NPDC051020
CTGTGGTCGCGTTCGCTTCGCTTCCGCTGCGGGCAGGTGCCGCCTTCGTTCCTCAGGCGCCCCCTACCCTCCGCTGCAGCTCAGCTCAGCCGCTCGGGCCTGTGGTCGCGTTCGCTTCGCTTCCGCTGCGGGCAGGTGCCGCCTTCGTTCCTCAGGCGCCCCCTACCCTCCGCTGCAGCTCAGCTCAGCCGCTCGATGACCATCGCCATGCCCTGGCCGCCGCCCACGCACATGGTCTCCAGACCGAACTGCTTGTCGTGGAACTGCAGGCTGTTGATCAGCGTGCCGGTGATCCGGGCGCCGGTCATGCCGAAGGGGTGGCCGACGGCGATGGCGCCACCGTTGACGTTGACCTTCTCCAGCGGCAGCCCGAGGTCGCGGTAGGAGGGGATCACCTGGGCGGCGAACGCCTCGTTGATCTCGGCCAGGTCGATGTCGTCGACGGTGAGGCCGGCACGCTTCAGCGCCTGCTTGCTCGCCTCCACCGGTCCGTACCCCATGATCTCGGGGGAGAGACCGGAGACGCCGGTCGAGACGATCCGGGCCAGCGGGGTCAGACCCAGCTCGCGCGCCTTGGTGTCGGACATGATCACGAGCGCGGCGGCACCGTCGTTGAGCGGGCAGCAGTTGCCCGCGGTGACCAGGCCGTCGGGGCGGAAGACCGGCTTCAGACCCTGCACGCCCTCCAGGGTGACGCCCGCGCGCGGGCCGTCGTCCCGCGACACGACGGTGCCGTCGGGGGTCGTCACCGGGGTGATCTCGCGCGCCCAGAAGCCGTTCTTGATGGCTTCCTCGGCGAGGTTCTGCGACCGCACGCCGAACTCGTCCATGTCCTGACGGGTGACGCCCTTGAGTCGGGCCAGGTTCTCGGCGGTCTGCCCCATCGCGATGTACGCGTCCGGGACGAGGCCGTCCTCGCGCGGGTCGTGCCAGCCCGCGCCGGTCTCCTCGGCGCGGGCGGCGGTACGGGCCTCGGCCTCGGCGAAGAGCGGGTTGTGCGTGTCCGGCAGGCTGTCCGAGTTCCCCTTCACGAAGCGGGACACCATCTCGACACCGGCGGAGATGAAGACATCGCCCTCGCCGGCCTTGATGGCGTGCAGCGCCATGCGGCTGGTCTGCAGCGAGGACGAGCAGTAGCGGGTGACCGTACAGCCGGGCAGGTGGTCCATGCCCATCTGCACGGCGATGATGCGGCCCAGGTTGTTGCCCTGTTCGCCGCCGGGGAGGCCGCAGCCGAGCATCAGGTCGTCGATGTCCTTCGGGTCCAGCTCGGGGACCTTGGCCAGCGCGGTCTGGATGATCGTGGCGGTCAGGTCGTCCGCCCGCAGGTCCTTCAGCGACCCCTTGAAGGCCCGGCCGATGGGGGAACGGGCAGCAGAGACGATCACGGCTTCGGGCATCACGCGGCTCCATGAGGGCTGGAAGGCTGTCTGGGCTGAGCAGGACCGAGCGGGAGGCTCGACAGGCTGAGCGGGACTCAGTGGGACTGTCTGGGAAGTTACCCGTACGTATCGCCGAGGTCACCCGGCAGGCTGTGTGATGCGGGCCTCTTTTCTAAGCGACCGCTCAGGCGGTCCGGGGTGCAGGGTCCGTGCCCGCGTCCCCGCCTGCGCGAGGGTCCCTGTCCAACGGCACGTCCGGGCGCTTCCCGTCCAGGTGCTGGATCTCCGGGGGCTGGACCTCCGGCTGCCGGCCGTCCAGGTGCCCTGTATCCGAGTGTCGTACAGCCGGCTCCGGGTGCGGCTCCGTGGCCGCGGGCAGACGCCGGCGCCTGCGGTGCTTGAGGAGAGCCCACGGTGCCCGCGCCCCCGTGACCTCCGTACCGGCCTCCTGGGCCGCCTGGGACGCTGCCTTGGCCACCGGCAGCATGTCCTCACGCCGCGACCCGTCGAGACGGTCGGACTCCGGCCACAGGCCCAGCACGGCGCACAGGGTCGGCAGCAGTGCCATCGCCGCCGTCGCGTACCCCTCGGCCGACGGGTGGTAGTTGTCCGGGCCGAACAGCTCGCGCGGATTCGCCTCGAACTCCGGCCCCAGCAGGTCGCCCAGCGATACCGTTCGCCCGCCCTGCTCCACCGATCCGATCGTCTGTGCCGCCGCCAGCTGACGGCTCGCCCGCCGGGCCAGCCAGCGCAGCGGCTGGTAGACCGGCTCGATCGTGCCCAGATCCGGGCAGGTGCCGACGACCACCTCCGCACCCGCCGTACGCAGCCTGCGCACGGCGGTGGTCAGGTACCGCACCGACTGGGTGGCGGGCATCCGGTGCGTCACATCGTTCGCCCCGATCATGATCACGCAGACGTCCGGCGGACGGGACGTGTCGGCCAGCAAGAGCGAGACCTGCCGCTCCAGATCGTCCGACCGGGCCCCGGGCTGCGCGACGTTCCGCAGATCCACCGGTCGCTCCGACACCGCCGCGAGCCCCGAGGCGAGCAGCGCCCCGGGCGTCTGCCCGGCCCTGCGCACCCCCTGGCCGGCCGCTGTCGAGTCACCGAGCAGCCCGAGCCGCAGCGGCTCCGCAGGCCCGGTGAACGCCACCCCGTACCGTCCGTCCGCACTGGGCGGAACCGGCGCGATGCCGCCTCCCACGTGCCGCTTCGCCAGCTGGACCTCCGCCACCAACACGCCTGCCGCCGCCGCGCCGAGCAGCCCGATGCTGCCGCCGCCGTAGGCCGCGCCCGCCGCGATCCGCCGTGCCACCCTTGCTCTCGACACAGTCCGGTCCACCTCCTCGTTGCCGTACCGCCGTACTTACAGCTAACTGCCCCGTAACGACCGTCGCCCAATCGCTTCGCCCAATCTCACGCCCGTACGCATACCCTGGCCGCACCATCTCGGAGACCCCGGAGTAACACGGTGCAATTTCACGATTCGATGATCAGTCTCGTTGGCAATACCCCGCTGGTGAGGCTGCGCAGTGTCACGGCCGGCATCCAGGCGACGGTGCTGGCCAAGGTCGAGTACTTCAACCCGGGCGGTTCGGTGAAGGACCGGATCGCCCTGCGGATGATCGAGGCCGCGGAGGAGAGCGGCGAGCTGAAGCCCGGCGGCACGATCGTCGAGCCGACGAGCGGCAATACGGGCGTCGGCCTGGCGATCGTCGCCCAGCAGAAGGGCTACAAATGCATCTTCGTCTGCCCGGACAAGGTGTCCACGGACAAGATCAATGTGCTGCGCGCCTACGGCGCGGAGGTCGTCGTCTGCCCGACGGCCGTTGACCCCGAGCACCCGGACTCGTACTACAACGTCTCGGACCGGCTGGTCCGGGAGACGCCGGGTGCCTGGAAGCCCGACCAGTACTCGAACCCGAACAACCCGCGCTCGCACTACGAGACCACCGGCCCCGAACTGTGGGAGCAGACGGACGGCAGGATCACCCACTTCGTGGCGGGCGTGGGAACCGGTGGCACGATCACCGGCACCGGCCGCTATCTGAAGGAGGTCAGCGGCGGCTCGGTCAAGATCGTCGGCGCGGACCCGGAGGGCTCGGTCTACTCCGGCGGTTCCGGTCGTCCGTACCTGGTCGAGGGCGTCGGCGAGGACTTCTGGCCGACCGCGTACGACCGGACGGTCACGGACGAGATCGTCGCCGTGTCCGACAAGGACTCCTTCCAGATGACCCGGCGGCTCGCCAAGGAGGAGGGGCTGCTCGTCGGCGGCTCCTGCGGCATGGCGGTCGTGGCGGCCCTGGAGGTCGCGCGGCGCCTCGGACCGGACGACGTGGTCGTCGTGCTCCTCCCGGACAGCGGCCGCGGCTACCTGAGCAAGATCTTCAACGACGAGTGGATGGCCGACTACGGCTTCCTGGACGACACGGGCACGTCCGCCCGCGTCGGCGACGTGCTCGACTACAAGGACGGTCCGCTGCCGACGCTCGTCCACATGCACCCGGAGGAGACCGTCGGGGAGGCGATCGACGTCCTGCGCGAGTACGGCGTCTCGCAGATGCCGATCGTGAAGCCGGGCGCCGGCCACCCGGACGTGATGGCCGCCGAGGTCATCGGTTCGGTCGTGGAGCGGGAACTGCTGAACGCACTGTTCGCGCAGCGCGCCTCGCTCACCGACCCGCTGGAGAAGCACATGTCGCCGCCGCTGCCGCAGGTCGGCTCCGGCGAACCGGTCGAGGACCTGATGTCGGTGCTCGGCAGCGCGGGCGGTGCCGACGCGGCGATCGTGCTGGTGGAGGGCAAGCCGAAGGGCGTCGTGAGCAGGCAGGACCTGCTGGCGTTCCTGGCGAAGGACGCGGGCCCGAAGCAGTAGGGAGCGATTCGGGGCTTCGCGAAAACGGTACGAGCACGACACGTACGCGCAGCACCGGCTTAACACGGCTCCGGCACAGTGGTGGGTGTCGGCAGGGAAACCCGCCGGCGCCCAAGACGGCGACGCGGACTACGGAGCGGCTCCCGGACCTCCACTGTCGCCAGGACGCGCGCACCCGGCCCTGACCCGGACCCGCGTCCCTCGCGGGGACCGCCGTAGTCCCGCCCCCTGGGAAACCAGGGGTGCGGCGATCCCCGCGACATACCTCTGTGCGCGTCCACCTGTTCGACGCGCTGGGCTCCCTGTCCGGCGACGACATCGCCGCGAGGTGCGTGCCCCAGCCCCGTGACACTGCCCCCAATTGCCGGTCGGTCAGTCCTCCCAGTCGGACTTCGTGCGCTCCTCCGAGCGCCGGAACAACGGCCGGCTGCGGGCGGCCTGGGCGACATTCACCCCGACGATCCCCAGCCAGGCCACGACGAGCCCGTTGATCCCGGCGTTCGTGACCCCGATCGCGGACAGCGGGATGGCCAGGATCAAGGAGATGACCCCGAGCCCGAACCGCTCACCGAAGTTCCCCATCGGCGGCTGTGGCGCCCGGGCCCCCCGGGCGACCACAATCTGCTGTTCGGCGAGATGCCGCCGCACCCGCCGGTCGAGCGTGACGTCGAGACGCTGGTCGACCTTCTCCAGGAACGAGTCGATGAGCGCGGACTCGTACTCCGGCCCCAGTTCACTGCGGGCCTGCAGGGCGGCATTGAGCTCACTCTTGAGCTCCGGGTCGCGGGCTTCCATATATCTACGGTACGAAGCGGAGGGGCCCGGGGCAGTGGGGCTAACCCCCCTCTTTGAAGCGCGGAGCCGCTCAGCAGGTGTGGACGCGGGGCGGGTCGTGGGCGGCGATCGCCGACGCGACGACGACGATCGCGAGCAACGGCACAGTGGCCGGCCGACCGGCCGGGCTCAGGCCGCCGGGACCCGGTCCGTCGGCATGATGGTGGCAGCCGGGACGTGGGTGGTGTCGCGGCGGGCGAGCAGCCAGTACAGCAGGGCCGGTACGAGCAGGCCGATCATCCAGGAGATGTCCGCGCCGCCCAGCGGCTCCACCAGCGGGCCGGTGTAGAAGGTCGTCGCCAGGAAGGGGAGCTGGGCGACGATGCCGACTGCGTAGACCGTCAGTGCGTCCCAGCGCCAGGCGCCGTAGCGGCCGTCCGGGTCGGACAGGGCCGGGATGTCGTAGCGCTCGCGCGATATCAGGTAGTAGTCGACGAGGTTGATCGCCGACCACGGGGTGAAGAAGGTCAGCAGGAACAGCAGGAAGTCCTTGAACGAGGCGAGGAAGGTGTCCTTGCCGAGCAGGGCGACCGCCGTGCCCGCGATCATGATCACGGCGATGTATGCGGAGCGGCCGCGCTGCGACAGCGCCCGCTGCCCGCGGAAGCCGCTGATTCCGGTCACCATCGACATGAAACCGCCGTAGGTGTTCAGCACGTTGATGGTCAGCTTGCCGAGCGCGATCACGAAGTAGAGCAGCGAGGCGATCAGCCCGGTGCCGCCCAGCGAGACGACATAGCTGACCTGGTCGTCGAGGAACGCCTCGCCCGCGGATGCCGCGACCAGCACGCCGAAGGCCATGGACCACTGGGAGCCGAGCGTCGTGCCGGCCAGCGTCCACCAGAAGGTGGCGCGGGAGCTCGTACGGCGCGGCAGGTAGCGCGAGTAGTCGGCGACGTAGGGCCCGAACGCCAGCTGCCAGGACGCCGCGATCGACACCGCGAGCAGGAACATCGGCAGGTCGAAAGCGCGGTCGGCGAGGGCGGCGCCGAGATCGATCCGGTCCAGCAACCGGATACCGAGATAGATGAAGGCCAGCGCGCAGACCACACTGGCGACCCGGCCGAGGACGTGGACGACCCGGTAGCCGATCACCGCCATCAGTGCGGTGATTGCGGCGAAGACGAGGATGCCGGCGGTCTGCCCGAGGTGGGTGAGCTCGCCGACCGCCTGGCCGGCCAGCACGCTGCCGCTGGCGAAGAAGCCGACGTACATCACGACGACCAGGAGCAGCGGCACGACCGCGCCCCGCACCCCGAACTGTGCCCGGCTGGAGATCATCTGGGGCAGACCCAGCCTGGGGCCCTGCGCCGAGTGCAGCGACATCACCGCTCCGCCGAGCAGATTGCCCACCAGCAGGCCGATCAGGGACCAGAAGGCGCCGCCGCCGAAGATGACGGCGAGTGCGCCGCTGACCACCGCGGTGATCTGGAGGTTTGCTCCGAGCCAGAGCGTGAACTGGGAGAACGCGGTGCCGTGCCGTTCGTCGTCCGGAACGACGTCGATCGAGCGGCGCTCGACGAGGGAGTCGGCCATCGGGGATTGCTCCTTTTCTCTTACTTCTCTGCCAGGCCCTGCGCCGCGGCCCAGTCGTGCGCCACGTCCTCCGGGTCCTTCTTGTCCTTGTCCACCAGACGGTTCAGCTCCGTCCACCAGACGGTTCAGCTCCGTGATGTCCTTGGTCGTGAGGGTGGCGCCCATGCGGGCCAGTGCCGTGCGGACCGTGGAGTCCGCCGCGCGGTCCGCGATCAGGGGGACCACGTGCTGGCCGGGGATCAGGTTCTTGGGGTCGGTGAGGACCACTCAGCCCTCGGCGGTGATGTCCGTGTCGGTGGTGAAGAGGTTGGCGACGTCCACATCGCCCTTCTGCAGGGCTCCCTTGCCCCGGCTGCATATAGTCATGCAGAGTTCCCGTTGACTGAATAGGTTGTCAATGCCCTGGGGTAAAACACTGGTGACAAAATCCCGAAAGGCGGGACTGAGTGTCCGGATGAGGAGTGTTCGCGCATGATGTCGTCCCACATGGTGGACTCCTCGCCCTTCGGTGGCTGGGCCGCGGACCACGCCGTCTCCCTCGTCGAGCTCGACGGAGAGACCCTCCCCGTCGCCGATGCCGTCCGGATGGCCCGCGGCGCCGCCCGGCCCGTGCCCTGCGCCGGGGCGATGAAGCGGGTCGACCGGTCCTGGGCGGCCGCCCGGGAACTCGCCGCGACCGGGCGGGTGTACGGGCGATCCACCGGGGTCGGCGCCAATCGCCACGAGGAGGCCCCGACCGAGGCCGCCGACGCGCTCGAACAGGTCCTCGCCATCGAGATCAACGCGGCCGCCGAGAACCCGCTGATCTGCGTGTGCGGCGCCTACCGGCAGATCGTCGCCTGTGAACTCGTCGCCACCGTAAGGGCGTTGCTGCTGCGCGAACTGCGGCCCGATCCCGGCCTGCCGGTCGGTCGGGCGTTCGAGCTGGCCGATTCGCTCCTTGAAGGGGAGCTCGCGGACCGGCCGCTCACCGATGATGTGAAGGCGGCGGCAGGGGAGCTGCTCGACCGCTGCACGGACCTGTGGAACACCGATCTCACCAGCACCAGCACCAGCACTAGGGGGACAGTATGAACGGGAGCAGCCCGGCTGCGCGGTTGCAGCAGCTCTTCGAGGGGCACCGGCTCACGCCCACGCAGCGGCGGATCGCGCACTCGATGGTGCGCAGGGCCGGGGACGTCCCGTTCCTGTCGAGTGTGGAGCTCGCCGAGCTCGCCGGGGTCAGCCAGCCGTCCGTCACCCGGTTCGCCGTCGCGCTCGGGTTCGACGGATATCCGGCGCTGCGCAGGTATCTGCGGGAGGTCGCGCCGGGCGCCGTCGAGGGGGGTGCGGGCACCGCCGCCGACACGTACAACGAGTACCAGCAGGCCGTCCGTGCCGAGATCGAGAACCTGCAACACCTCGCCGAACTCCTCGCCGACCCCACTCCGGTCGAGCGGGCGGGGCGGCTGCTCGCCGCGTCGCGTCCGCTGCCGGTGCTCGGGCTGCGCGCCGCCTCCTCGCAGGCGCGGGGCTTCGGCTACTTCGCCGCCAAGGTCCACCCGGACGTGCGAGTGCTCGACGAGGGCGGCACCATGCTGCACGACCGGATCGACGCCGCGCGCCGGGCGGGGGCGAGCGCGCTGGTCTGCTTCGCGCTGCCGCGCCATCCCAAGGAGGTCGTGGACGCGCTCGCGTACGCCCAGGAGCAGGGATTGGCCGTGGTGTCGGTCGCCGATTCGGCGTTCGCCCCGGTGGCCAAACACAGTGACCTGCTGATTCCCGCGGCCGTCGGCACCGGACTCGCCTTCGACACGGCGTGCGCGCCGATGCTGCTGGGGCGGGTGCTGCTGGAGGCGATGTGCGACGACCTGCCGGACGTGCAGGCGCGGCTGGAGGAGTTCGACGCGCGGGCGGCGGCGCGCGGGCTTTTCGTGGAATGAGGGCGTGACGCACGGGATGTGGCTGCCGGGCTGCCCGGCGGGGTGAGCGCCCGGGGGCTGTCGAGGGCACCCGGGGGATCGGGCGGACGGTCGTGCCGACGCCGGGGCTGAGGCCGGGCGGGCTGTCGTCGGCGTCCGGACCGTGATCGCTTCCGGCACTGGCGGACTCGGAAATTCGCCGGCCGGGAACGGCGCCGCGGAGGCGAGTCCGCCTGCGCCGGGCACGGGGGCGGCCGGGCGGGTGTCCGGTGCTGAGGGAAGTCCGGCGGGTGGTCGGCATTCCTCGCCGATTCTCAGACACCGCTCAGATACGGTCGTTAATCTGCGCCCCGAGAATCAGCATCGATGGCTGTCGAGAGGGGTACGGACGTGGGGCGCGGAGCGCAGTCGCTGGCGAGGGTGGCGGTGATCGTACGGGCCGGAGCCGTACCGCTGTGGTGGTCGGGGCTGCTCGCCGCCGCCGTCAGTGCGCTTGTCCCGGGGCTCACCGGCCGCCGGATCGGACTGCTTGCCGGAGCCGCGCTCTTCCTGATCACCGCGGTTGTGGTGGCGCTCGCGCGCGGGCGCAGGTACGCGGAGCTGGCGAGGGCCGCCACCCGAGCCGGGCGGACGGATTTCCTCCAGGACCGGGCCGTGACCGTACGCAACTGGCGGCGTGGGCACCGGTGGTGGCTGCTGGGCGGGTTTCTCGTGGCGATCGCCGGTGGATTCCTGCTGCCCGGCGCTGGTGGGCTGACGCTTGCGGGTGCGGGGGCCGGCCTCTGGGCCAAGTCCGTCCGGATCGGGCAGCGGGAGCGGAGGGACGACGTCCTGTACTGGGTGCGGACCGACTGGGTGGAGAAGGGGCGGCCGACGGGCAAGCGGGTCGCGGCGTACCGGACGACCGGGCCGGTGGCGGGCGACGCCGCGCCCGGCGGGGCGCGGCGTCGCTGAGCGCGTCCCGCGGAGGTCAGACCTCCAGTTCGGCCTCGATCCGCTTCAGCTGGTGGCGGGCCATTGCCAGGTTGGCGCGGCTGCTGTCCAGCACCAGGTAGAGGAAGAGACCGTTGCTGCCGCGCGCCTTGAGCAGCCGGATCAGGTGGTACTGGGCGCCGAGGGTGATCAGAATGTCCTCGATCTCGTCCTTGATGCCGAGATGTTCCATGGTGCGGAGTTTGGCGCGTACGACATCCGTGTTGCCCGCGGCAGCGACCTCCAGGTTGAAGTCCTTGCCGCCGCCGAGGGTGCCCAGCGCCATGCCGCTGGTGTAGTCGACGAGTGCGACACCGACGGTGCCCTCGATGGACGTCATTGCTTCCTTGAGTGACGCTTCGGTGTTGGCCATGAGTGCTCGTTTCCTTTCCTTGCCGGCCGAGGTGACCAGCTCCGTTTTCTGGCGTTCCTGGTGCTACGTGCGGTGCGGGAGGGGGCCGGGGGGTGGGTCCGTGGGCGCGGGGCATACGGCGGCGGCGCGGGTTGTGCGGTGCGTTTCAGTGCGGTGTCGACCAGTTCGCCGATCCGGGTGCCCGCCCGGCGGCCTTCCAGGTGGAGTCGGCCGACGTTGATCCGGTCCTCGGCCAGGAGTGTGAGGACGGCGGAGGAGCCCGCCGCGTACGTGGCGATGTAGCCGGTCTCGCCACGTACGAGCAGTTCGCGGAAGCCGCCCCGGGCGACCGCGTCCCACCAGCCGTCGCGGTGCAGGGCACCGCTCGCGGTGAGCAGGATGTCGAGGCCGGGTGTCGAGGGGCTCTCGGCGTGCACGACCTGGCCGTCGGCGAGGTACAGCGTGCCGCGGTCGCGCATCAGGGCCCCGGTGGCGCGCTCGGCGGCGAGACGCTGGAGCATGGGGGAGAGGGCGGAGGCTGCTCTCACGGGGAAGGTTCTCTCGGATGAGGTTCTCGCGGGAGGTGTTCTCTCGGGCGCGGCGGCTCTCATGCCAGGACCAGCCGCTCCGCCATCTCGCCCAGCCTCATCCGGGCCAGCGCCAGGTTGCCGTCGGAGCGGTCGAGCCACAGATGCAGGAAGACGCTGCTGTCGAAGGCCGTCTCGACGAATCGGATGATGTGGTAGTCGGCGCGGGTGGTGACGATGACGTCTTCCACCGGCGGCGCGGCGCCCGTCGCGGTAACGTCGTTCCCGCCCGGGCCTGTTAAGGGTTCCGGGACGGAGAGGGTGAACACGGGCTGCTCCGCCGCCATGCGCGCCACCTCGGCCGTCTCGGCGGCGGTCGCCTCGTGATCGCCGTTGGGCGAGTCGCCGATGGTGCCTAGGGCGAGACCGCTCGTCCAGTCGACCACCGCGGCGCCGCGGGCACCGGGCAGCCTCATGACTTCGAGCAGGCACTCGTCGATTCCGGGCACGCGGGCTCCCTCCCGACCTGATGTGCGGCTGTGACCGAGAGGTTACGCAACGTGCCCGCCTCACGTGGGAGTTCTGGCATTTTCCATTGGTACATGCGGAAGGCGATCGGAAACGGTCGGACCCGCTGCCGCCCCTGTCATGTTCTGTCCGCGTTCGGTGCCGCATCCCGTCTTCGGGGGCAGGTCTTTCGGGCGCGCCTGTTGACTACAAGTATTCAGAACAGCAGGATGTGAATAGAAGTAACGCAGTCGCGAGGAGGCATTGCCATGTCAGGACCCCGCCCCGTACGGGCACCGCGCGGTACCGAACTGAGCGCCCTGGGATGGCAGCAGGAAGCCGCCCTCCGCATGCTGCAGAACAATCTCGACCCCGAGGTCGCCGAGCACCCCGACAAGCTCGTCGTCTACGGCGGCACGGGCAAGGCGGCCCGCGACTGGCGTTCGTTCGACGCGATGGTGCGCACGCTGCGGACGCTCAAGCAGGACGAGACGATGCTCGTCCAGTCCGGGCGCCCGGTCGGTGTCATGCAGACCCACGAGTGGGCGCCGCGCGTCCTGATCGCCAACTCCAACCTGGTGGGCGACTGGGCGAACTGGGAGGAGTTCCGCCGCCTGGAGGCGCTCGGGCTCACCATGTACGGCCAGATGACGGCCGGCTCGTGGATCTACATCGGTACGCAGGGCATCCTGCAGGGCACGTACGAGACCTTCGCCGCCGTCGCCGCCAAGAAGTTCAACGGGACGCTGGCCGGGACGATCACTCTGACCGCCGGACTCGGCGGCATGGGCGGCGCCCAGCCGCTCGCCGTGACCATGAACGACGGCGTGGCGATCTGTATCGACTGCGACCCGCGCGCCATCGAGCGCCGCATCGAGCACCGGTACCTCGATGTGCGCGCCGACTCCCTGGAGCACGCGCTCCAGCTCGCCACCGAAGCGCGCGACGCGCGCAAGCCGCTCTCCATCGGTCTGCTCGGCAACGCGGCGGAGCTGCTGCCCCGGATGCTCGCCGAGGGCGCCCCGATCGACATCGTCACCGACCAGACCAGCGCGCACGACCCGCTCGCGTACCTCCCGATCGGCGTCGACTTCGACGACATGGCCTCGTACGCCGCCGAGAAGCCCGCCGACTTCACGCAGCGGGCACGCGAGGCGATGGCCAAGCACGTCGAGGCGATGGTCGGCTTCATGGACGCCGGGGCCGAGGTCTTCGACTACGGCAACTCGATCCGCGGCGAGGCCCAGCTCGCGGGCTACGACCGGGCATTCGACTTCCCCGGGTTCGTCCCCGCGTACATCCGGCCGCTGTTCTGCGAGGGCAAGGGCCCGTTCCGCTGGGCCGCGCTGTCCGGCGAGGCGTCGGACATCCACAAGACCGACAAGGCGATGCTCGAACTCTTCCCGGAGAACGAGTCGCTGCACCGGTGGATCAAGATGGCCGGCGAGCGCGTCCACTTCCAGGGGCTGCCCGCCCGGATCTGCTGGCTCGGCTACGGCGAGCGCGACCGCGCCGGTGAGCGGTTCAACGACATGGTGGCCTCCGGCGAGCTGGCCGCACCGCTGGCGATCGGCCGCGACCACCTGGACTGCGGGTCGGTGGCGTCCCCGTACCGCGAGACCGAGGCGATGCTCGACGGGTCCGACGCGATCGCGGACTGGCCGCTGCTGAACGCCATGGTCAACGTGGCGTCCGGCGCCTCCTGGGTCTCCATCCACCACGGCGGCGGCGTCGGGATGGGGCGTTCCATCCACGCCGGTCAGGTGACCGTGGCCGACGGTACGAAGCTGGCGGGCGAGAAGATCCGCCGGGTGCTGACGAACGACCCGGGGATGGGGGTCATCCGGCACGTCGACGCGGGGTACGACATCGCGGAGTCCGTTGCCGCGGACAAGGGTGTGCGGGTTCCCATGACGGAGGGGCAGTGAGCCTGCCGGGCGGAAGCGGTTCGGTGGGCGCCGAGGGTGTCCCGGCGCCCGCCCTCCCCCATGGTCCGCAGGGACCGGAAGGGGCCGGGCAGCCGTCCTTCCAGGCCATGTGGAAGGAACTTGCCCCCATCGGACGCCACTCCGAGAGCGGTGGGTACCGGCGATACGCCTGGACCGGTGCCGATGCCGACTGCCGGGTCTGGTTCCGGGAGCAGGCCGAATCGCGTGGGCTCGGGTACGAGGTCGACCGGAACGGGAATCAGTGGGCCTGGCTCGGGGATCCGCTCGGTGACGACGCCGTCGTCACCGGGTCGCACCTCGACTCCGTGCCCGACGGCGGTGCGTTCGACGGGCCGCTCGGCGTGGTCTCCTCCTTCGCGGCGTTCGACGAACTCCGCCGCAGAGGAGCCGATTTCACCCGGCCGTTCGCCATCACCAACTTCGGCGACGAGGAAGGGGCCCGGTTCGGGCTCGCCTGCGTCGGGTCCCGGCTCGCCGCCGGGCAGCTGACCGTCGAGAAGGCGCACCGGCTTCGCGACGGCGACGGCATCACACTGCCCCAGGCCATGGAGGCGGCCGGGTACGACCCCGACGCCATCGGCCCGGACCCCGAACGGCTGGCCCGCATCGGCGCGTTCGTCGAGCTCCATGTCGAGCAGGGGCGCTCCCTCGACCTCACCGGCGACCCGGTCGGTATCGCCTCCGCGATCTGGCCGCACGGCCGCTGGCGGTTCGACTTCCGGGGCGAGGCCAACCACGCGGGGACCACCCGGCTCGTCGACCGGCGCGACCCGATGCTCACGTACGCCGAGACCGTGCTGGCCGCCCGCCGCGAGGCGGAGCTCACCGGCGCTCTCGCTACCTTCGGGAAGATCGCCGTCGAGCCGAACGGCGTCAACGCCATCCCCTCCCTCGTCCGTGGCTGGCTCGATTCGCGCGCCGCCGACCAGGACACCCTCGACGCCGTCGTCACCGGCATCGAGCGGGCCGCCCGGGAGCACGCCGAGCGTGCGGGCATCGATCTCGATGTCGTACGGGAGTCCGTCACGCCCGTCGTGGAGTTCCAGCACGCCCTGCGTGACGAACTCGGCAAGATCCTGACCGGCCGGGGCGGCGGCGACGCGGGCCGCGCTGTGCCCGTCCTCGGCACCGGCGCCGGACATGACGCGGGTATTTTGTCCGCTTCGGTCCCTACCGCCATGCTGTTCGTACGGAACCCCACCGGGATCTCGCACTCGCCGGCCGAGTACGCCGCCGAGGACGACTGCACCGCAGGGGTGATCGCACTCGCCGATGTACTGGAAGGCCTCGCGTGCAGCTGACAACGACACCGACGGGCGCGCGGCGCACCGCCACGTTCTGGATGTCCCACGCCTGGCTCGGCACCCATGTCGAGCCGGGCGTGACCCTGGACGTCGCCGACGGGCGGATCGCCGGGATCCGCACCGGCGTCGACGCCCCGCCGCCGGGCGCCACCGTGCTGCGCGGGCTCACGGTGCCCGGTCTCGCCAACACCCACTCGCACGCCTTCCACCGCGCCCTGCGCTCCACCGTCCAGGTCGGCTCCGGCACCTTCTGGACCTGGCGCGAGCTCATGTACCAGGTCGCGTCCCGGCTCACCCCCGATACGTACTACGACCTGGCCCGTGCCGTGTACGCCGAGATGGCGCTGGCAGGCATCACCGCGGTGGGCGAGTTCCACTATCTGCACCACGCGCCGGGCGGAGCCCCGTACGCCAACCCCAACGCGATGGGCGAAGCCCTGATCGCCGCCGCCGACGCGGCCGGGATCCGGATCACCCTGCTGGACACGGCCTATCTCGCCGCCGGATTCGGGCAGCGGGCCGGCCAGTACCGGGAGCCCGACCGGCACCAGCTGCGCTTCTCCGACACCACCGCGGACGCCTGGGCCGAACGCGCCTCCCTGCTCAAGGGCAGCGACCACGCCCTGATCGGCGCGGCCGTCCACTCCGTACGCGCGGTGCCCGCCGGGCAGCTCGCGACCGTGGCGAAGTGGGCCGAGGAGCGGCAGGCGCCCCTCCATGTCCACCTCTCCGAACAGACCGCGGAGAACGACGCCTGCCAGGCCGCCCACGGCTGTTCCCCCACCCGGCTCCTCGCCGACCACGGGGTCCTCGGCCCGCGCACCACCGGCATCCACAACACCCACCTCAGCAGTGAGGACATCGCGCTGCTCGGCGTCTCGGCCACCGGCACCTGCGTGTGCCCCACGACCGAACGCGACCTCGCCGACGGCATCGGACCCGCCGTCGCCCTGCAGCGCGCCGGCTCGCCGCTCTCCCTCGGGAGCGACAGCCACGCCGTGATCGACCTCTTCGAAGAGGCCCGCGCGATGGAGCTCAACGAGCGTCTGCGCACCCATACCCGCGGCCACTGGACGGCGGCCGCACTGCTGCGCGCCGCCACCGTCGACGGGCACGCCGCCCTCGGCCGGTCCGACGCGGGCACCCTGGAACCGGGCGCGCTCGCCGACTTCACCACCGTCGCCCTGGACTCCGTCAGAACAGCGGGACCGGTGCCCCGACTGGCCGCCGAAGCAGTCGTATTCGCCGCCTCCGCAGCCGATGTGCGTCATACGGTCGTGGCAGGCCGGCACATCGTCCGCGACGGGCAGCACACGCTCGTCGAGGACGTCCCCGCAGCACTCGCCTCGGCCATCGCCGTCCTGCACGGCTGACCCCGGACCCTCGCAAGGAGAGCAGTCCCCCGATGACGACGACCGCCATCACCAACATCGCCAGTCTGGTCACCAACGACCCCTCCCTCGGTGACGGTTCCCCCCTGGGCCTGATCCTGGACGCGGCCGTCGTCATCGAGGGCGACCGAGTCGTCTGGACCGGTGAATCAAGCAAAGCACCCGCCACTGACAACGCCATCGACGCGGGCGGCCGCGCGGTGATCCCGGGATTCGTCGACTCCCACTCCCACCTCCTCTTCGCGGGCGACCGCACCGAGGAGTTCAACGCCCGGATGTCCGGCCGCCCCTACTCCGCGGGCGGTATCCGCACCACGGTCGCCGCCACCCGCGCCGCCACCGACGACGAGCTGGACGCCAACGTCGTCCGCTATCTCGCCGAGGCGCTCCGCCAGGGCACCACCACGTTCGAGACCAAGTCCGGCTACGGGCTCACTGTCGAGGACGAGGCCCGCGCCCTGCGCATCGCCGCCCGCCACACCGACGAGGTCACCTACCTCGGCGCCCACGTCGTCCCCCCGGACTACGCCGACGATCCCGCCGGGTACGTCGACCTGGTCACCGGGCCGATGCTCGACGCCTGTGCCCCGTACGCCCGTTGGGTCGACGTGTTCTGCGAGAAGGGTGCGTTCGACGGCGACCAGGCCCGCGCGATCCTGACCGCGGGCATGGCCAAGGGCCTGCACCCCCGGGTCCACGCCAACCAGCTCACCCACGGCCCCGGCGTCCAGCTCGCCGTCGAGCTGGACGCCGCCTCCGCCGACCACTGCACGCACCTCACCGACGCGGACGTCGACGCCCTCGCCCAGGGCAACACCGTCGCCACACTCCTCCCCGGCGCCGAGTTCTCCACCCGCGCGAACTGGCCCGACGCCCGCCGCCTCCTCGACGCGGGCGCCACCGTCGCGCTGTCCACGGACTGCAACCCAGGCTCGTCGTTCACCTCGTCCATGCCCTTCTGTATCGCCCTGGCCGTACGCGACATGGGCATGACTCCGGACGAGGCCCTCTGGTCCGCCACCGCGGGCGGCGCGGCGGCCCTGCGCCGCACGGACATCGGCCGCATCTCCCCGGGCGCCCGCGCGGACCTGGTCCTCCTCGACGCCCCCAGCCATGTCCACCTCGCCTACCGGCCGGGCGTCCCCCTGGTCCAGGCGGTCCGGCAGCGCGGCGAGCGCGTCCTCTGAGCGATATCTCCGGCCGCGCCCCCAAACCGGAAGAACCCGACAGAGCCCGTCAACCATGCGGAAGGACCTGCCCTTTGCCGGGGCAGGTCCTTCCGCACGTGGTCCCGCGAGGGCGCGGGTGAGCTTCTCCAGGAGGCCGGATCATTCCTCCACTGTCAGGCCCTTCCTGAGCTTGACCAGCGTCCGGGAGAGCAGCCGCGAGACATGCATCTGGGAGATGCCGAGTTCGTCGCCGATCTCCGACTGCGTCATATTGGCGACGAAGCGGAGCGAGAGGATCTTCCGGTCGCGACCGGGCAGCGAGGCGATCAGCGGCTTCAGGGACTCGACGTACTCGATGCCTTCGAGTCCGTGGTCCTCGTAGCCGATCCGGTCCGCCAGCGCGCTCTCGGTCTCGTCCTGCTCGGCCTTGGCGTCGAGCGAACTCGCGGTGTACGCGTTGCTCGCGGCCATGCCTTCGACGACCTCGTCGTCGGTGAGTCCGAGGCGGTCGGCGAGTTCGCTCACGGTGGGCGCCCGGTCGAGCTGCTGGGCGAGTTCGTCGCCCGCCTTGGCCAGGTCGAGCCGCAGCTCCTGCAGCCGGCGCGGGACGCGCACGGACCAACTGGTGTCGCGGAAGAATCGCTTGATCTCGCCGATGACGGTCGGCATCGCGAAGGTCGGGAACTCGACGCCCCGGCTCAGCTCGAACCGGTCGATCGCCTTGATCAGGCCGATGGTGCCGACCTGGATGATGTCCTCCATCGGTTCGCTGCGGGAGCGGAACCGTGAGGCGGCGAACTTGACCAGGGCCAGGTTCAGTTCGACGAGTGTGTTGCGCACGTACGCGTACTCGTGGGTGCCCTCTTCGAGGGATTCGAGCCGCGCGAAGAGTGTCTTCGACAGTGCTCTGGCGTCCGTTGCGCCCACTTCGTCGTACGGCGGGATCTCGGGGAGTCCTTCGAGACCGTCGCTGCCCTTGGCGCTGCTGATGTCGCTGATGCTGCTGGTGCTGCGGCGCGGAGCGGGTACGGCGACCGCGGCAGGGGAGTCTGATTCGGTCAGTCCCTGAGGACATGCTGACGTCGCGACGTGGGTACGCGGTTCGTCGAGCCGGGGTGACATGGTCTCCTCCATCGTTCTCGGCATATGGCTGCCGATGCCATGCGTGTTCCTGCGGTGAAGCGGCGCCTCCAAAGCCGGTCGTGTTTCGGGTGTCCCTCTACCCTTACCTGGTCCTGACGTGCGGATACAACCGCCAATTGAGGCTATATGTCCGGTTTGTTGGGGTCTTCGGCTACCGTGTGCCGCACGGAACGCGTAGTGTTTTACGAACGTCAGCGACAGCTACACACGCAACCGCACGCGCCATCGCAGAGGGTGACGCACACGGTGACGCAGGCAGTGACGAACGGCGAAGAGGGACGGGCATGGACCGCCAGACGGTCGGCAGTGCGAACCGGGGTCGACTTCAGGTCGAGGTCCGGACCGAGGGGCGCAGTGAGGTAGTGACGCCGGTGGGTGAGTTGGATCACCACACCGCCGATCTGCTCCGCGAACCCCTCGAGGGTGCGGTCGAGCAAGGGCGGACCCGCCTGGTGGTCGACTGTTCGCGACTCGAATTCTGTGATTCCACCGGGCTCAATGTGCTGCTCGGTGCCCGCCTCAAGGCGGAGGCGGCCGGGGGAGGGGTCCATTTGGCCGGAATGCTGCCGATGGTGGCGAGGGTCTTCGAGATCACCGGGGCCGAGGCGGTCTTCACCGTCCATGACTCCCTCGAATCGGCGCTGGACACCTGATCGTGGCCCGGAGCGCAGCCTCACCCGTCCCGGGTGTCGCCTGCCTCACGCATTCCGCATGGGCGAAGTGGGTGTTGTCACGATACGGCGGGGCAGGAGACATCCCGGCGAACCTCTCGTGACCCGGGTGGCCCGCACACTCTGTATGCGGCCGGTATCCGTATCGGCAGCTGCGGCCGTATCTGTATTTGTAACTGTTCAATGGCGACATGGTGAATCGGTGAGGTGAAGCGCTGATGAGCACCACCCGGCAGCATCCGCCGGGCGACCTCGGCCGGGAGTCGGAGGGCGCGGGCGACGGCGCCGACGCAGCCTCCTCCGGGCCCGTCGACCGGCGGTGGCGCACGCTGCCCCTGCGGGGGGTCAGCGGCATCGTCCCGACAGCCCGCGATTTCGCCCGTCAGGCGCTCCGCGACTGGGGCTGGCTCCCCGCGTCGAGCGCCGACCGGCGCGCAGCCGCCGAGGACGTCCTGCTGGTCGTCTCCGAACTGGTCACGAACGCCTGCCTGCACGCGGAAGGACCCGAGGAGCTTCGCATCGCCTGCACCTCGAAGGTGCTGCGGGTGGAGGTCGTCGATGGCGGTGCGGGACAGCCCGCGCCGCGCACCCCGCACCGGGCGGGCCGGCCCGGCGGACACGGCATGTTCATCGTGCAGCGGCTCTGTCTGGACTGGGGTGTCCAGCGGGTGTCGGGCGAGCCCGGCAAGACCGTATGGGCGGAGCTGGCCGGTCCCGCGTAGTCACCACCCAACCGTCGGGCCGTGTGGCCCCCTTCTTGCCCCGAAGAGCGCGCCGGATCGGCGCGCTCTTTGTCTTCCCTCCATACGGCCCCAGGCGTACCTTGAGCGCCCAATCTGATGTGTCGTCAGTAACTTGCGTCGGAGCGATGCGGCGCGCGGCGACTTCCGGCATGAGGGGAACTGAGGTGCCGTACCCGAAGCGAACAGCTCTCGCGCTGGCGTCCGCGCTGGCCGGCTCGGTGGTGCTGCTGGCCGCGCCCGCCGCCCACGCCACGGTCGTGGACGTCGACTACAAGTGCAAGACGCCGATCGGCGACAAGAACGCGGTGTCGCCCATCGACATCAAGGGCGTGAAGAGCGGCAGCAGTTACACGCTCACGATGTCCTTCCAGAAGGGCGTCTCGTCCAGCCCCGTCGAGCTGGGCAAGGGCGCCATGAAGCCCAGCGCGGTCATCCGGCTGAGTGGCGCCGAATCGGGTCAGGTCCAGGTCTCGGGACCGGCGAACGCCGAGGCGATCCCCGCGAACACCCCGATCAAGATCAGCGACCTGTCGGGTACGTACACCCCGAAGAAGGGCGGCAAGGTCGGCTTCACCGCCGGAGTGCTCACCATCAAGGCGCTCGGTACGACCACGACCTGCACTCCGGGCAACAGTCCGAAGCCGTCGCTCGAACTCGATGTGACGGCGGCGGGCGGCTCGAAGGACACCCCGGAGACCACCCTGCCGAAGACCGGACCGCTCGACTCGGCGATGGCGCTCGGGACGCTCGGCGGCACGGTACTGCTGACCGGTGCGGCCGGGGTGCTGTGGCTGACCCGGCGCGGACAGCGGGCCGCGGTCTGAGCTCCACGGAGCCGCCGCGCACCGTCCGTACGTACACGCCCGTTCTGTACGCACCAGGGAGCCTGCCCCTATGCCGCCGTTGACCGGTCACGCCGCCCGAGCCGTTCTCGCAGCGCTGCTGTGTGCTTGTGCCTGCGCCTTCTCCGCGACCCCGGCAACTGCCGCCGACCGGAGCGGCGCCGATTGGGCGGCGCGGCCCGCGGCGGGCGGTGGGACGCGGAGCGGCGGGGACGGCGGCAGACCGTACTTCTATCTGGAGGGACTGCCCGGCACTGTGCTGCAGGACCGACTCTCCGTCACCAACCCGGGCACCGCCCCGGTCACCGTGCGACTGCGCGGGGCGGATGCGTACAACGCCGAGGGCGGTGACTCCGCCGCACGCGGAACGAACGACTCCACCGGGACCGGCGCCTGGCTGCGGCTCGCCGCGGACCGCGTGACCGTGCCCGCCCGTACCCGCGCCGACGTGCCGTTCTCCGTCACTGTCCCGGCAGGTGCGTCGCCGGGCGACCACCCGGGGGCGATCGTCGCCGAGAGCTCCGGGCGCTCGGTGGGCGTACGCGTCCATCTGCGGGTCAGCGGGCCCACGCTGACCGCGCTGACCGTCGAGGAGGTCAGCGTGTCCGGGCGGACCATCCACTACACCCTGGTCAACCGGGGCAACGCGGCCCTCGCCCCACGCCTCGCCGTCAGCGCGGACGGGGTCTTCGGCACCCTGCTGCGGCGCGAGGCGCGGAACCTGCCGGTGGACCTGCTGCCCGGACAGCGGGTGAGACTCACCGAACCGTGGCGGGACGCCCCCGCCCTCGATTCCGCCACCGTCCGGCTCCGCGTCACCGCCGCGGGCGGAGCGCACAGCGAGGCGACCGCCCCGGCGGTCTTCGTCCCCTGGGCGCCGGTGACCGGCGGCGCCCTGCTGGTTCTGGCCGCGGCCGCCGCAGGCGCCTACGCGTACCGGCTCCGGCGCCGGCCACCGGGCGACGACGGCCCGGACCATGGCGACGCAGCTCGAACCCCGGCAGAGAGAAGGCACGTGGTGAAGGCGGGAGCGGAATCGTGAGACGACAGACCGGACCGGCGTCCCTCCGGCGTGGCAGCCACCAGTGGGCCGCCGCGTTACTCGTCGCGCTGCTGCCCGCCCTGCTGCTCCTGCCCGCGCCCGGCGCCCGCGCGGCGGACGGAAAGCCCGCAGTCACCCTCTCCGAGAAGCAGGCGGGCAAGGGCGGCGACATGACCGTCAAGGGCACCGGATGGCGGCCGAACACCCTGTTGATGATGCTGATCTGCGGGCAGTCCGCGCCCGCCACGGGCGTCATCGGCGGCACCAACTCCTGTGCCAACGCCGACGGACGCGCCGTCACCACCGACGCCAAGGGTGCCTTCAGCAAGAAGATGCCGGTCTCCGAACCGCCCAAGCCGTGCCCCTGCGTGGTGCATGTCGCGACGGTCACCGGGGAACAGGCAGCCGCCGACGCCGGGTTCGTCGTCGCCGGACACCCCGTCGCCCCGCTGCCGGAACAGACGGACGGCGGAAAGCTCGCGGTCCTCGCCACCACCCGGCTGGAGGGCGACAGCGGAATCCTCACCTGGTTCGGCGCCCCGCCCTCCCGGCAACTCGTCTTCACCGTGGGCAACCTCGGCTCGGCGCCGGTCAAGGACCCGGTCTTCCGGGTCGGCACCGCGCACGGCGTCTTCGCCCCGCAGTGGGAGGAGCGGCAGTGGCGCGGCACCATCGCGCCCGGCCGCAAGGCACAGATCGAACTGCCGGTCGAACTGACGGCGGGCGCCCACGGCGACTACCGGATCTCCCTGCGGTACGGGACGAAAACGCTGGCCGAACAGCCGTGGGGGGTGGGCCGTCCCTGGGGCGTCACGCTCTTCTGGATCCTGCTCTGCGTCGTCGTACCGGCCGCGGTGTTCCGTATCGGCATGGCGATCGTCGACAAGGTGCGGCCCCGCGCCGCATACGCCCCGGCCCGCGCCGGTCGTCATCGCCATCCGCTGCCGGCCGGCGTGGCGGCGAAGCTCCCGAGGCTGCGCCGGGGACCGCGCACCCCGGCAACCCCCTCGACAGCGTCCACGGCAGGGCCTGCCCCGGGCGCGACCTCCACGGCCGCGCTGCCGTGGTTCACACCGGATTCCGCACCGTCAGAGAACAGACCCACGACGAAGGGACATTCGTGAGCACGCAACGGAGGATGCGCGCGGCCGGAGTCGCGCTGATGCTCGGCGGCGCGGGGATCCTGCTGGCCGCGAGCCCAGCCCTGGCTGCCGACGTCTCGTACAAGACGGAGTGCATACCGCCGTCCATCTCCGGACTGCCTCCTGTGCAGGGCACGACCGAGGTGCAGCTGACCGCACCCGCCGAGGCAAAGGTCGGGGACAGCGTCGAGGTGGTGTGGAAGACGGTCCAGGCCGCTTCCAGGAACCCCGACGTCCTGGACCTGGAGAAGGACACGGTCAAGCCGACCGGCACCATCGAGGTCGGCGGTGCGGCCACGGGAACGCTGCAGATGGAAGGGCCACGGCAGAACCCGCCGATCCCCAGGAACAGCGCCATGGTGCTGCCCGACATGAAGGGCACGCTGAAGCTGGAGAAGGCCGGTGAGATCACGCTGACGCCGGGCGCGTACACCATCAACGTGTCGAAACCGATCTCCACCGACACCAAGTGCTCCCCGAAGGAGGCCGTTCAGCCGGGCGCGACGATCAAGGTCACGGACAGCGGCGGTACGACAGCGGGGGGTACGACCACCGGCACGACAGCGGGTGGCACGACCACCGGCTCCACCGCGGCGGGCGGCACGACGGCGGGCGGCACGACAGCGGGCGGCACGACGGCGGCAGGGGGAACGACGGCCGGCGGAACGGACACCGGAGGCGCTGACTCCGGCGGCACCACCGCCGGGTCGAGCGGCGGCGGCAGCGGTCAGACCGACTTCGAGGGCAAGGAGGTGTCTGTCGCGTACGCCTGCAAGACCCCGCTCGGCGACAAGAACGCCACCTCCCCGGTGAAGATCGACGCGAAGAAGAACGGCGGCAGCTTCGACCTCACGGTGAAGTTCAGCACGTCGGTCATGGACAGCCCCGCCGACATTCCGGCCGATTCGGTGAAGCCCTCCATGGAGGTCAAGCTCGGCGGAGCCGACAAGGGCACGGTCCATGTCGAGGGCCCCACCAACAAGGAGCCCATCAAGTCCGGCACACCGATCGGGATCCCCGATCTCACGGGTACGTACAAGCCGGGCGCGAGCGGTAGGTCCACCCTCAGTCCGGGCGTGCTGACCGTGAAGGCGCTCGGCACGACGACGACCTGCACCCCGCCCGCCGGTGTCGCGGTCTCCCTGGAGCTGGACACCTCGTCCCAGCCCGGCGGCGCCGTGGGCGGCTCGGGCACGGGGGGCGCCACGACCGGCGGCGGTACGGACTCCGGAGGCGGACTGGCCGAGACCGGGGCCGAGGACAACGGCACTCTGCGCGCACTCGGCCTGGTCGCCGGTACGGCGATCCTGCTGGGCGGCGCCGTGTTCACGTTCACCCCGTGGCGCAGGCTGCGCGGCACCCGGTGAGCTGAGCCGCCGGAAACGCGAAGGGCCGCTGCACCGGCGATCCGGTGCAGCGGCCCTTCAGTGCTTCAGTCTTCAGCGCCTCAGTGCACGTCGCCCATGAGCTGCTTGACCTTGTTGCGGTACATGAAGATCGCGACACCCGCGGCTGCCGCGAGGGCGGCCTCCAGAGCGACGATACCGGTGCCGTTCAGGCTGACACCCGCGATGGAGAGCAGACCTGTGGTGCAGTCACCGGCGGTGACGGCCAGGAACCAGACACCCATCATCTGGCTCGCGTACTTGGCCGGAGCCATCTTCGTGGTGACGGAGAGACCGACCGGGGACAGCGTCAGTTCGGCGACGGTCTGCATGAAGTAGATCGCGACCAGCCACATCGCGGCGGCCTTGTGACCGTCCGTGGCGATCGTCAGCGGCATCAGGAAGAGGAAGAACGACGCACCGACCAGCACCAGACCGGAGCTGAACTTCACGATCGTGCTCGGCTCCTTGCCACGCCGGTTCAGCGCCAGCCAGAAGGCGGCGAAGACCGGGGCCAGCGCCATGATCAGGACCGGGTTGACCGACTGGTACCAGGAGACCGGGAAGTCCCACCCGAGGATGCTGTTGTCGGCCGAGGTGTCGGCGAAGATCGCCAGGGTCGAACCGCCCTGGTCGTAGATCATCCAGAACATGGCGGCGGCGACGAAGAACCAGATGTAGCCGGACATCTTCGACTGCTCGGCGGCGCTGAGCTCCGTGTCGCGCTTGATGCGCGTCAGGACCATCACCGGAATGACCAGACCCGCGATCGTGATCGGGACCAGGATCCAGTTGAGCGTGTAGACGCCGGTGACAACCGTCACGATGTAGAAGACGGCCGCGACGGCCAGCCAGATCATGCCCTTGCGCAGCGTGGCGGCGCGCTCGGCGGCCGACAGCGGCTTCGGGACGACGAGGCTGCGCTCGTTCAGGTGGCGGGTGCCGAACAGGTACTGAGCGAGGCCCAGCCCCATGCCGACCGCGGCGAGCGCGAAGCCCAGGTGCCAGTTGACGCTCTCACCGATGGTGCCGATGACCAGCGGGGCGGCGAAGGCGCCCACGTTGATGCCCATGTAGAAGACCGTGAAGCCACCGTCGCGGCGCGGGTCGTCCGGTCCGTCGTAGAGGTGGCCGACCATCGTGGAGATGTTGGACTTCAGCAGACCGGAGCCGATGGCGACCAGTCCGAGACCGGCGAAGAAGGTGCCCTGTGAGGGCAGCGCCAGCGTGAGATGGCCGATCATGATGACCGTGCCGGCGACGGCGACCGTCTTGCGGGGGCCCCAGACACGGTCGCCGAACCAGCCGCCGGGCATCGCGAGCAGGTACACCAGCGACACGTAGACCGAGTAGATCGCCGTGGCCGTGGCGGGGTTCATGTGAAGCCCGTCGGGAGCGATCAGGTAGAGGGGGAGCAGGGCCCTCATGCCGTAGTAGCTGAAGCGCTCCCACATCTCGGTCATGAAGAGAGTGGCCAGGCCGCGGGGGTGGCCGAAGAAGGTCTTCTCGGAGCCGGCTGTGCCGGCGGAGTCCTTCGTCAGGCTGGACGCCATGGTCGATCCTTGCTTGCTCGGGACGCGACGCCTCGTGAGCGTGACGCGCCCGGTGGGGGGAGGCCGGCACCGACGCGTCACATGTCCCATCCCTCACGCCTGGAAGGGATTTGCTCCGGACTCCGCACGGTGTACGGAGCGGGTACCGGAGTCGGGGACCAGCTGCATCGGGATCCACGCCCGGCGCACATCCTTGCGCTCCGGGCCCGGCCACAGGTCATTCACTGAAGTCAGGGCTGGTGGGTACCAGCCCGTGCACAAAAGAGACCCTTGGCGCTTAAAGCTGCCCAAAGGTCTTTGAGTAGTGCAACAGGCGTTGAGTCACCATACGACACCACGGTGGTCGATATGGAAGGACTTGAGACATGGATCACAGGTTCAGGTGCAACCAAATCGTATATTCCAAGGCGGCTCCCCGAATTGGGACGCAGACCTACAGGCCTTGTGGATCACCTCCCGGTGGCAGCCCCATGCGGACTACCATCACTCCATGACCCGTGTACTGCTCGCCGAGGACGACGCTTCCATCTCGGAGCCGCTGGCTCGCGCCCTGCGTCGGGAGGGTTACGAGGTCGAGGTCCGCGAAGACGGTCCGACCGCTCTCGACGCCGGCCTCCAGGGCGGTATCGACCTGGTCGTGCTCGACCTGGGCCTGCCCGGGATGGACGGCCTCGAAGTAGCCCGACGGCTCCGCGCCGAGGGCCACGCCGTGCCGATCCTGGTGCTCACCGCCCGCGCCGACGAGGTGGACACCGTCGTCGGCTTGGACGCCGGAGCCGACGACTACGTCACCAAGCCGTTCCGCCTGGCCGAACTCCTCGCCCGGGTCCGGGCGCTGCTCCGGCGCGGCATCACCGAACCGGCCCCGCAGCCCGCCACGCACGGGGTGCGGATCGACGTCGAATCGCACCGGGCCTGGATGGGCGACGAGGAGCTCCAGCTCACCGCGAAGGAGTTCGACCTGCTGCGGGTCCTGGTCCGCGACGCCGGCCGGGTCGTCACCCGCGACCAGTTGATGCGCGAGGTCTGGGACACCACCTGGTGGTCCTCCACGAAGACGCTCGACATGCACATCTCCTGGCTCCGCAAGAAGCTCGGCGACGACGCGGCCAACCCTCGCTACATCGCCACCGTCCGGGGCGTCGGCTTCCGGTTCGAGAAGAGCTGACGTACTGAAACAGCCATGCGCCGCCGACTGATCAACTCCACGCTTGCCGTGGTGCTCGTGGTGATCGCCGTCTTCGGCGTCTCCCTCGTCATCGTCGAGACCCGCACCATCAGCCACAGCGCCCAGGAGAGTGTCGACTCCGAGGCGCTGCGGCTGATCAGCGTGGTCGAGGGCCGGCTCCTCGGGGCGGAACGGATCAATCCCCGGGTGCTGGCCGAACAGGTCGACCCCAGCCGGTACGCCCGGATCGAGATCCCCGGCCGCACCCCCATCGCGGTGGGCACGCGTCCCACCGGCAGTGTGATCAGAAGTACGGCGAAGGGGGAGCAGGGCGAGAAGGTCACCGTCGAGGAGTCCCGCTCCGCCGTCACCCGCGAGGTCGGGCGCACGCTCCTGATCATCGGTGCGGTGGCGCTGCTCGCGATCGTCTCCGCGGTGCTCCTCGCCGTACGCCAGGCCAACAAACTGACCTCGCCGCTCACCGACCTCGCCGAGACTGCGGAACGCCTGGGCTCCGGTGACCCGCGGCCGCGCCACAAGCGGTACGGGGTGCCGGAGCTGGACCGGGTCGCGGACGTCCTCGACTCCTCCGCCGAACGGATCGCCCGGATGCTGACCGCGGAACGCCGGCTCGCAGCCGATGCCTCCCACCAGCTCCGCACGCCGCTGACCGCGCTCTCCATGCGGATCGAGGAGATCTCCGTCACCGACGACCCGGACATAGTGAAAGAGGAGGCGAACATCGCCCTCACTCAGGTCGAGCGCCTCACCGACGTGGTGGAGCGGCTGCTGACCAACGCCCGCGACCCGCGCACCGGCTCGGCGGTCGTCTTCGACCTCGACGAGGTCGTCAAGCAGCAGATCGAGGAGTGGCGCCCCGCCTACCGCGGCGAGGGCCGCGCCATCGTCCGCTCCGGCAAACAGGGCCTGCGGGCCGTCGGCACGCCGGGCGCGGTCGCCCAGGTGCTGGCCGCACTGATCGAGAACTCACTGATGCACGGCGGTGGCACGGTGGCCCTGCGCACCCGGGTCACCGGCAACCAGGCGGTCATCGAGGTGACGGACGAGGGCCTCGGCGTCCCGCCCGATCTGGGCGCCAGGATCTTCGAGAGGACGATCAGCGGCCGCAACTCGACGGGAATCGGCCTCGCGGTCGCCCGTGACCTGGCCGAGGCGGACGGCGGTCGCCTGGAACTGCTCCAGCAGCAACCGGCGGTCTTCGCCCTGTTCCTGAGCCGGGTGGCCCGGAACCGCGAGGAACCGGAACGACCGGTCCGCTGACCCGGGCCCGCCGAGGCGAGACCGAGGGCGAAGCGGCAATCGGACGCCCCCGGTGCCTCAAGGTCGTACGGGCTCCGCCGGCACCCGCTCCACGGCCCCGCGCCCCTGTGCCACCACGGCTACACCGTCTTTGGCAGGCAGTGCCTTGAACACCCAGCTCCGGTAGGACCAGAACCGGAACAGCGTCGCGATCCCGATTCCGAGGATCTTGAAGACGTTGCTCTGGACCGGGCCGTCCCACCCGAACCCGTACGTCGCTGCGTACAGCACACCGTTCTCGATTGCCGCACCCACCGCGCTGAACAGCAGGAACAGCGTCAGTTCCCGGGTCCGCCCGGTCTTGTCACGGTCCCGGTACGTCCAGTAGCGGAAGCCCACGTAGTTGAAGAGGATGGCGATGAACGTGGCCAGCAGACTGGCCCGCACCACTTGAAGGTCCGTGGTGTGCCACAGCAGGTTGGACACCGCCACATTGACCAGCAGACCCATCGCACCGACCGCGCCGAACTTGGCGACCTCCCGGGCCAGCGCATCCAGCCGGGTCCGTAGTACGCCCCGTTCGTTCATGTGATGACTCAGCCCCGTCCGTGGATTCGGTCAACCCGGCCATGCTATCCAGGCCTCCTGGGAGATTCCTGTGAGCTTCCATAGAGGCGTGGCGCGCCTCTGACACGAAGCCTCCGGCCGCTGCCCCCAGGGGCATCGTCCGGCGGCCCCCGGGACGCCCGATACTCTGGAGGCGTGACGTTCCCGGTAGTCGGCATGGTCGGCGGCGGTCAGCTCGCCCGTATGACCCACGAGGCGGGCATCCCCCTCGGCATCAAATTCAAGCTCCTCAGTGACACCCCTCAGGACTCGGCGGCCCAGGTGGTGAGCGAAGTCGTCATCGGCGACTATCGCGACCTGGACACGCTGCGCGCCTTCGCACGCGGTTGTGACGTGCTCACCTTCGATCACGAGCACGTCCCGACCGAGCATCTGCGGGCCCTGGAGGCGGACGGCATTCCCGTACGCCCCGGCCGTGACGCGCTGGTGCACGCCCAGGACAAGGGGGTGATGCGCGCGAAGCTCAGCGAGATCGGCGCGCCCTGCCCCCGCCACCGCATCGTGACGGACCCGGCGGACACCGCAGCGTTCGCGGCCGAGGTCGGTGGGTTCCCCGTCGTCCTGAAGACGGTCCGCGGCGGCTACGACGGCAAGGGCGTCTGGGTGGTCCGCTCCGAGGCGGACGCGGCGGACCCGTTCCGGGCGGGTGTCCCGGTCCTCGCCGAGGAGAAGGTCGACTTCGTACGGGAGCTGGCGGCCAACATCGTCCGCTCGCCGCACGGCCAGGCAGTCGCCTACCCGGTCGTCGAGTCGATCCAGGTCGACGGTGTCTGCGACACGGTCATCGCCCCGGCCCCCGAGCTGAGCGAGCAGCTCGCCGGCGAGGCCCAGCAGCTGGCCCTGCGGATCGCCGCCGAGCTCGGTGTCGTCGGCCACCTTGCCGTCGAACTCTTCGAGACCCGCAATGACGACGGGACCCCCGGCATTCTCGTCAACGAGCTCGCGATGCGCCCGCACAATTCCGGGCACTGGACCCAGGACGGCGCGATCACCTCGCAGTTCGCCAACCACGTCCGGGCCGTTCTCGACCTGCCGCTCGGCGACCCGCGCCCGCGCGCCACCTGGACGGTCATGTGCAACGTCCTGGGCGGCGACTACCCGGACATGTACCAGGCGTACCTGCACTGCATGGCCCGCGACCCGCAGCTCAAGATCCACATGTACGGCAAGGACGTGAAGCCCGGCCGCAAGGTCGGACACGTCAACACCTACGGCGACGACCTGGCGGATGTGCGTGAGCGCGCCCGGCACGCGGCCGACTACCTGCGAGGAACGATCACCGAATGACTTCCCCCGCCTCCGCCGCGCCGGTCGTCGGCATCGTCATGGGTTCGGACTCCGACTGGCCCGTCATGGAAGCAGCGGCCAAGGCCCTCGACGAGTTCGAGATCCCGTACGAGGTCGACGTCGTCTCCGCCCACCGCATGCCGCACGAAATGATCGCGTACGGGGAGAACGCCGCGGACCGAGGCCTCAAGGCGATCATCGCGGGTGCGGGCGGCGCAGCCCACCTGCCCGGCATGCTCGCGTCGGTCACCCCGCTGCCCGTCATCGGCGTCCCGGTTCCGCTGAAGTACCTGGACGGCATGGACAGCCTGCTGTCCATCGTGCAGATGCCGGCCGGTGTGCCCGTCGCGACCGTCTCGGTCGGCGGTGCGCGCAACGCGGGTCTGCTCGCCGCCCGTATCCTCGCCGCCCACGACAGCGAGCTGCTGGCCCGCATGCGGGAGTTCCAGCAGGAGCTGAACGACCAGGCGACCGAGAAGGGCAAGCGGCTGCGCAGCAAGGTCGAGGGCAGCGACTCCTTCGGCTTCGGCAAGTAGACACAGCGGACAACGAGCGGAAGCGGGCGACCATGGCGGATCAGATCACGGACCGGATCACGGACCACTCCGGGGACCACCTCGCACAGGCTGCGGAACTCCTCACCGAGTACCCGGTCGTCGACGGTCACAACGATCTGCCCTGGGCACTTCGCGAACAGGTCGGGTACGACCTGGACGCCCGCGACATCGCCACCGACCAGTCCGCCCATCTCCACACCGACATCGGGCGGCTGCGCGCCGGTGGCGTCGGCGCGCAGTTCTGGTCCGTCTACGTACGGTCCGACATGGCGGGCGAGGACGCTGTCAGCGCCACCCTCGAACAGATCGACGTGGTCACCGAGCTGCTGGACCGCTACCCCGCGGACCTGCGGCGCGCCCTGACCGCCGACGACATGGAGACGGCCCGCACCGAGGGCCGGATCGCCTCCCTGATGGGAGCCGAGGGCGGCCACTCCATCAACAACTCGCTGGGCACCCTGCGCGCCCTGCACGCCCTCGGTGTCCGCTACATGACGCTCACCCACAACGACAACATCGCGTGGGCGGACTCGGCGACGGACGAGCCCGGCGTCGGCGGTCTCTCGCCGTTCGGCCATGAGGTGGTACGGGAGATGAACCGCACCGGCATGCTGGTCGACCTCTCCCATGTGGCGGCCACGACGATGCGGGACGCGCTCGCCACCTCCACCGCGCCGGTGATGTTCTCGCACTCCTCGTCACGGGCGGTCTGCGACCACCCGCGCAACATCCCCGACGACGTCCTCGCGCAGCTTCCGGCCAACGGCGGGATCGCCATGGCGACCTTCGTACCGAAGTTCGTCCTGCCGGAAGCCGTCGAGTGGACCCGTGCGGCGGACCAGAACATGCGCGACCACGGTCTGCACCACCTCGACACCACCGCGCAGGCCATGAAGATCCACGCGGAGTTCGAGGCCGCCCACCCGCGCCCGATGGCCACCGTGGCGACGATCGCCGACCATCTCGACCACATGCGTGAGGTCGCCGGGATCGACCACATCGGTATCGGCGGCGACTACGACGGCACCGCGTTCCTCCCCGCAGGTCTGGAGGACGTCTCGGGCTACCCGAACCTGATCGCGGAACTGCTGGGCCGCGGCTGGTCCGCCGCCGACCTCGCCAAGCTCACCTGGCGCAACGCGGTACGGGTGCTGCGCGACGCCGAGGCCGTCGCCCGCGACCTGCGGGCGCGACGCGGCCCGTCCCACGCCACGATCGAGGCATTCGACGCCCCGGCGTCCTGACGTCCCACGGGACGGGAGGGCGCTCCTCCCGTCCCCCGAACGCAGGGGCGGACTCACCCGCTTCGGCCATCCCACTGTGCGGCCCACGCGCTCACCGACCACCCGTCGAACGTCCCCGACGACGTGCTGCGGATGCCGCGCTCCGACAACGGCCTCTTAGCCGCGGACCAGGTCGCCCGCGAGGGGACAGCCTCTCGGGTCAGGCGCGGGGCCGGCCCATCGCCCGGTACGACCAGCCCGCCTCGCGCCACAGCGTGCTGTCCAGCGCGTTGCGGCCGTCGAGAATGATCCGGTGTGCGGCGACCTCGCCCAGCGCCGCCGGGTCCAGCTCGCGGAACTCGCGCCACTCCGTCAGGTGCAGCACCACGTCCGCGCCGCGCACCGCGTCCAACGCCGACTCGGCGTACCCGAGCGTCGGGAAGAGCCGCCGGGCGTTGTCCATGCCCTTCGGGTCGTAGACGGTGACCTGGCCGCCCTGGAGGTGTATCTGCCCGGCCACGTTCAGGGCCGGTGAGTCGCGTACGTCGTCGGAGTCCGGCTTGAACGTCGCACCCAGCACGGCCACCCGCTTGCCGAGGAACGTCTCCCCGCCCACGGCCTCCAGGGCCAGCTCCACCATGTGACCGCGGCGCCGCATGTTGATCGAGTCGACCTCACGGAGGAAGGTCAGCGCCTGGTCCGCGCCCAGCTCACCGGCGCGCGCCATGAAGGCCCGGATGTCCTTCGGCAGACACCCGCCGCCGAAGCCGATCCCGGCCCGCAGGAACTTGGCTCCGATCCGCTCGTCATGCCCGATCGCCTCGGCCAGCTTCGCCACATCGCCGTCGGCGGCCTCGCAGACCTCCGCCATGGCGTTGATGAACGAGATCTTGGTCGCCAGGAACGAGTTCGCCGAGGTCTTCACCAGTTCCGCGGTCGGGAAGTCCGTCACCACGAACGGCGACCCCTCCGCGACCGGCACCGCGTACACCTCGCGCAGCACCTTCTCGGACCGCTCGCTCGCCACCCCGACGACGATCCGGTCCGGGTGCAGGGTGTCCTTCACGGCGAAGCCTTCGCGCAGGAACTCCGGGTTCCAGGCCAGCTCCGCATCGGTCCCCACCGGCGCCAGCTCGGCCAGCCGCGCCGCGAGCCGGGCCGCGGAGCCCACCGGCACGGTCGACTTGCCGACGACCAGGGCGGGCCGGGTGAGCTGCGGCGCCAGCGACTCGAAGGCGGCATCCACGTACGACATGTCGCAGGCGTACTCGCCGTGCTTCTGCGGCGTGTTCACGCAGACGAAGTGCACATCACCGAAGGCACCGACCTCTTCCCACGAGGTGGTGAACCGCAGCCGTCCGGTGGATCCCTCGATGCCCGCGACGTGCTTGTGGAGCAGCTCCTCCAGGCCCGGCTCGTACATCGGGACCCGTCCGCTGCTGAGCATCTCGATCTTCTCGGGCACGACATCGAGCCCGAGCACTTCGAAGCCGAGTTCCGCCATGGCCGCGGCGTGGGTGGCGCCGAGGTAGCCGGTGCCGATCACAGTGATTCTGAGGGCCATGGAGTGCTCCAGAGAGATGCGGACAGACATGCGGTGAACGAGCATAGTCGTGCCTCTGAAGGCCGGGTTTTACGGGCTCGGGGGGACCCCTGTCGCGAAGCTCACGTGCAGCTCGCATAGGCCATTGCGAGCCAGGCACCTAAAATTCGGTTACTTAACGGTAGTTAGCATCCCTGGGGAGTGAGAGTCTTGGCGGGTTCCACCGATTTCGACCTGTACCGTCCGGCCGAGGAGCACGACATGCTCCGCGAGACGGTTCGTGCGCTCGCCGAGGCGAAGATCGCCCCGTTCGCTGCGGCGGTCGACGAGGAGGCCCGCTTCCCGCAGGAGGCGCTGGACGCCCTGGTCGCCTCCGAGTTGCAGGCCGTGCACGTCCCCGAGGAGTACGGCGGCGCCGGTGCGGACGCCCTCGCCACCGTGATCGTGATCGAGGAGGTGGCCCGCGTCTGCGCCTCCTCCTCCCTGATCCCGGCCGTGAACAAGCTGGGCTCGCTCCCGCTGATCCTCTCCGGCTCCGAGGCGCTGAAGAAGAAGTACCTGGGCCCGCTCGCCAAGGGCGACGCGATGTTCTCGTACTGCCTCTCCGAGCCCGACGCGGGCTCCGACGCCGCCGGCATGAAGACCAAGGCCGTCCGCGACGGCGACTTCTGGGTCCTCAACGGCGTGAAGCGCTGGATCACCAACGCGGGCGTCTCCGAGTACTACACGGTGATGGCCGTCACCGACCCGACCAAGCGCTCCAAGGGCATCTCGGCGTTCGTCGTCGAGAAGTCGGACGAGGGCGTCTCCTTCGGCGCCCCGGAGAAGAAGCTCGGCATCAAGGGCTCCCCGACTCGCGAGGTCTACTTCGACAACGTCCGGATACCGGCCGACCGCATGATCGGCGAGGAGGGCACCGGCTTCGCGACGGCGATGAAGACCCTGGACCACACCCGCATCACGATCGCGGCCCAGGCCCTCGGCATCGCGCAGGGCGCCCTCGACTACGCCAAGGGCTACGTCCAGGAGCGCAAGCAGTTCGGCAAGCCGATCGCCGACTTCCAGGGCATCCAGTTCATGCTCGCCGACATGGCGATGAAGCTGGAGGCGGCCCGCCAGCTCACCTACTCCGCCGCCGCCAAGTCCGAGCGCCTCGACAGCGACCTCACCTTCTTCGGCGCCGCGGCCAAGTGCTTCGCCTCCGACGTCGCGATGGAGATCACCACGGACGCGGTCCAGCTGCTCGGCGGCTACGGCTACACGCGGGACTACCCGGTGGAGCGGATGATGCGCGACGCCAAGATCACCCAGATTTATGAAGGCACGAATCAGGTCCAGCGGATCGTCATGGCAAGGAACCTGCCGTAGCGGTTCGGCTTCAGCGGTGCGGGACGGCCCCCGGCGTCAGGCGAATTCGCCTCATGCCGGGGGCCGTTTCCGAGGGCTGCCAGGAATTCTCGCGGCCGTGCGGTGCTGTTCGGCTGCGGCACCGGCGGGATTCGAACCCGCGGACAGGGAGGGGCAGGGTCCGCCCCGAACCCCGTCAGCCGGCGTGACGGGCCGAGGGGCGTAGGCGCGCCCCTTTCGGCGGCGTACCTTCCCTGTCCATGAACGGCATCGCATGAAGAGGGGCCCGGACGGAGAACCGTCCGGGCCCTGTCTTCGCCTGCCGTCAGTTACCGGAGACGGTGACCTTCTCGTCGTTGTTGAGCTGCTCCACCAGTTGCTTGACCTTGGCCTTGTCCCACACCAGGTTCCCGCCCGTGGAGCCGGAGATCGGCATGTTCATGGACGTGCCGTCACCGCCCGTGACGCCCTTCATCGCGAAGAACATGTTGCCCAGGTCCCACAGCGACATGTCCTTGTCGACGATCAGCGTGTCGAGACCGGCGCCCATCGTCGGGTACAGCTTGAACGGGTTGAGGATCGTGGACGGCGTCGCCGTCTGGCTCGCCAGCGCCGCGAGGAACTTCTGCTGGTTCTTCGTACGGTCCAGGTCGCTGCCCGCGAAGGCGTACCGGGTCCGCACGAAGGCGAGGGACTGCTCGCCGTTGAGGGTCTGCTTGCCGGCCTGGAAGTCGGCGCCGGAGTTCTTGTCCTTGAACGCCTTGGGGATGTCGAGCTCCACCCCGCCGATCGCGTCCACGATCTTGGCGAAGCCGCCGAAGCCGATCTCGACGTAGTGGTCGATGTGCAGCCCGGTGTTGAACTCGACCGTGCGGACGAGCAGTTCGGGCCCATCCATGGCGTACGCGGCGTTCAGCTTGGTGAAGCGGCCACGGCCCGGGTAGAGCTTGCCGGAGTCGGAGCCCTTGAACGAGGGGATCTCGACGTTCGAGTCACGCGGCAGCGAAACCAGCGTCGGGCCGTTCGAGCCGTCGTGCAGGATCATCATCGAGTCGGTCCGCTTGCCCTCGGCCGAGCCCGTGTGGAGCCTCTTCTTGTCCTCGGACGTCATGCCCGCGCGGCTGTCGGAGCCGACGATCAGATAGTTGGTGCCGTCACCCTCGTGCGGTCGCTCGATCACCTTGGAGAGGTCGACCTCACGCTTGAGCTTGGAGTCGGCCCAGAAGTACGTGCCGATGGAGACGGCCAGCACCACGACCACGAGGGTCAGGGCGCCTATCTTTATCCGGCGTCGCCAGTCCGGCGCGGGCCTCCCCTGGACGTAACCGCCGTCACCCCGGCCGCCGCCGTGACCGTAGCCACCGCCGTTGCCGCCGCCGTAGACCTGTCCCGTGTTGTAACCGCCGCCGTACCCTGCGCCGTCGTCATAGCCGCCGGAGTACTGGGGTGCCTCGGGCTGACGCTGTCGCGGTGCCATCGGTCGCTGCTGCGGCGGCGCGGGACGCTGCTGAGGCGGCGCGGGGCGCCGCTGGACGTGCGGCATGACGCGGGCGCCCTCGGGCTGGGCGCTGTCACTGCCCCACCCGTAGCGGTCGTTGCGGTCGTCGTCGGTCCATCCACCGGGCCTGTCGCTCATGCGGTCCAGTGTGCAGTCCGGGCGTGCCGGGATTACAGGGGGTGTGAGATATCGGGCCTGGGCTGTTGCGAAGCTGATGCAATGCCCGCGGCCCAGGTCCCCCCGCATAAGGTAGACGGTATGACAGATCAGGCCCCACGCCCGGAGGGCGACATTCCCGGCAAGCCGACTGCGGCATCCCGGACCACCCTCAGCCACATCATGACCGGCAGTGACACCAATCTGCTGGGTACGGTGCACGGCGGTGTGATCATGAAGCTGGTCGACGACGCGGCGGGCGCCGTGGCCGGTCGGCACTCCGGCGGACCCGCGGTCACGGCTTCGATGGACGAGATGGTCTTCCTGGAGCCGGTACGCGTCGGTGACCTTGTTCACGTCCGTGCCCAGGTGAACTGGACCGGCCATTCCTCGATGGAGGTCGGCGTCCGGGTCATGGCCGAGCGGTGGAACGAATCGACCCCGGCCCAGCAGGTCGGCACCGCGTATCTGGTGTTCGCGGCGGTCGACGGGGACGGCAAGCCGCGCGCCGTACCGCAGGTGATCCCCGAGACGGAGCGCGACAAGCGGCGCTACCAGGAGGCGCAGATCCGGCGCACGCACCGGCTGGCCCGGCGCCGTGCGATCAAGGAACTGCGCGAGAAGCGCGCGGCGGACGGCATCGAGGACTGACGGCGGGGCGTCCTCCCCGGACCTCCGGGGAGGACGCCCCGCCCCGGAGCTCCGCCCACGGGGCGCATCGCTACGGGCACACCACCTGGTCGCCCGTGACCGCGGCGAACGCGCCCCGGCGCGTGTCCTCGGCCCGTACCCGCCCGACCTTGCCGAAGTCCGCTCCCGTCGTCACCTTCATCGTCGCGCCCTGCCCCTTGACTGCCCGCAACTCGGCCCCCGGCAGCGCCGCAGCCAGCGACTTCGCCGACCGGTCCCACCTCGGGTCGTACTCGACCAGGGTGTGTTTCAGTTCCTGCGGTGCCCCGTTGAGCGGGGCCCGCGTCGTACGGAACCCGGTGGCGCGCAGGGCGTCGTCGGCCGTCCTGCCGAGGCCGTCCATCGGGGTCCCGTTGTAGACCTGGACCCGAATCTGCTGGGGCGCGACATCGACGGTCTTCGCAGCCGCCTGCTCCGGCCGCTTCACCGCGAGGGGCTTGTCGTCACGCAGCGCCTGGAAAAGCTTGGTCGACTTCTTCGGATCCCACTTGACCGTCGAGCCGATGCCCTTGACCGGATAGGAGGGATCGCTGACCGGTACGGAGGTGAACTCGGACGACGCCGCAGTGAAGCCGCGCATCGCCTGGCCGAGTTCCAGGATCTGCTCCGTGCCGAACCCCTCGTCGGCCCGGACCGAGTGGAGCATCGTCGAGGCGATGTCCCGGAACTTCACCGGGTTCAGCAGCACACCGCTGCTGGTCGTCTGCTTGATCAGCGAGGCGAGGAACCTCTGCTGGCGCTGCATCCGGCCCAGGTCCGCGGCCCCGTCGACATGGCGCGAGCGCACGTACTGGAGCGCCTGCCCGCCGTTCAGCCAGTGGGTGCCCGCGGCGAGATCGAGACCGGTGTACGAGTCCTTCATCGGCCGGGCGGTGCAGATCTGCACCCCGCCCAGGGTGTCGACCGTCTTCATGAAGCTGGTGAAGTCGACCTCGAGATAGTGGTCGATCTTGATACCGGTCATGTCCTCGACGGTGCGCACGGTCAGACTCGGCCCGCCCTCGGCGTAGGCGGCGTTCAGCTTCAGCGGGTGGGCGGCGTGCTCGGTGCCGGTGTTCCGGTCGCGGTGTTCCGGGATCTCGGCGTAGCTGTCGCGCGGAAGGGAGACGACGCTCGCGCGTTCCTTGTCCGCCGACAGATGCACCAGCATGATCGTGTCGGTGCAGTAGCAGGGAGCACCGCCCAGCCGGTACTTCTTCCTGTCGTCCTTGCTGATGCTGTTGCGGCCGTCGGTGCCGACGAGCAGCAGATTCGTGCCGGTCCCGGCCCGCGGCCGGTTCTTCATGTCCTTGAACGGGTCGATGCGGTCGATCCCGGTCTCCAGATTGGTCACCACCGCGTGACCGATCCCGCCGGCGCCGAGCACCAGCACGGACAGACTGGTCGCGACCCGCATGCCCCAGCGGGGCTTCTCGTCCTGCTTTCTCGACCTGAGCTGCGGGGGAGCGGCGCGGGGGCGCGGCGGACGGGGGGAGCGGTGCGGTGTGGGCACAGGGGGACCTCCGCGGTGCAAGGGGGATCGTTCGCACAGTAGGCCCGTACGATCTCCATACCGGGAAGCGACCTTGCGGCGCGCGCCAGGGTCCCCCATTCGCGGTAACGTGGCGGCCGAAACGCCGCCTCCTGGGGTGAGAACCCCCGGCGCCCCCGAGGACCCCCCGAGGACCACATGTCTGCCGCGCAGTACCCCGCCGTCTCTGTGATCATGCCGGTGCTCAATGAGGAACGCCATCTCAGGAACTCCGTCCGGCACATCCTGGAGCAGGAGTACGCCGGCGAGATGGAGGTCGTGATCGCGCTCGGCCCGTCCATGGACCGTACGGACGAGATCGCCGCCGAGCTGGTACGGGAGGACTCCCGGGTCCACACCGTGCCGAACCCGACCGGCCGCACCCCAGCAGCGCTCAACGCCGCGATCAAGGCTTCCTCGCACCCCATCGTGGTGCGGGTCGACGGCCACGGCATGCTCTCGCCGAACTACATCGCGACCGCGGTCCGCCTTCTGGAGGAGACCGGCGCGCAGAACGTCGGCGGCATCATGCACGCCGAGGGCGAGAACGCCTGGGAGGACGCCGTCGCCGCGGCCATGACATCGAAGATCGGCGTCGGCAACGCGGCCTTCCACACCGGCGGCCAGGCGGGCCCGGCCGAGACCGTCTACCTCGGCGTGTTCCGCCGCGAGGCCCTGGAGAAGGCGGACGGGTACAACGTGGAGTTCATCCGCGCCCAGGACTGGGAGCTGAACTTCCGGATCCGCGAGGCGGGCGGACTGATCTGGTTCTCGCCGGAGCTGAAGGTGCAGTACCGGCCGCGGCCCTCGGTGAAGGCGCTGGCCAAGCAGTACAAGGACTACGGCCGCTGGCGCCATGTCGTCGCCCGCTACCACTCCGGCTCGATCAACCTGCGCTACCTCGCCCCGCCGACCGCCGTCTGCGCGATCGCGGCGGGCCTCGTGGTCGGTGCGGCCGTCACCCCGTGGGCGTTCATCGTCCCGGCCGGCTATGTCGCCGCCATCGTCGCCGGGTCCCTCCCGGCGGGCAAGGGCCTGTCGCTGAAGGCGCGGGCCCAGATCCCGGTGGCGCTGGCCACCATGCACATGTCCTGGGGCTACGGCTTCCTGACCAGCCCGCGCGCGCTGGCGAAGAAGGTCATTGCCGGCCGGCGCCCGGCTGTCACCGCATAACCGCCGACGCGGTGTGGGGCCCTCCGGTGCTCCGGAGGGCCCCCGCCGTGCGTTGTGCCCGGTCCCGGGCTACCAGCCGAATCCCGGCTGGATGGCCATGCAGGCCGTTTCGTCGTCGCCGTTGAGGGCGCGGGCACTCTCCGGAGTCTTCTCCTCGGCGCTCGGCGCGGAATAGTCCCCGTCCTCGCGCCAGTCGGCCCCCACGGTCAGCGTGATGCCGGAGACCGCGGTCGACTTCTTCACCGCCGTCAGCGGAATACCGAGCGCCTTGGCCACGGCCTGGGCATTGCCCTCCATGTCCACGCTGGGGAAGAGCACCCCGGTCCGTGCCGCCGCGTCGGTGTTCTGCGTGTCGATCGCGGCCTGGGTGAAGCCCTTCCCGGCGAGCAGTCCCTTGACCGCCGAGGCACGGCCCTTGACCGGGTACTCGGTGTCGGTGCGGGTTCCGTTGCGGATGCTGACCGGGATCTCGGCGACTGGTGCCGTGGGCTTCTTGGCGGCCGACGCCGTGCGCTTGGACGCCTTGCCGTCGAGCGGGATGTCGTCGCGGACCATCTGGAACAGCTGGTCCGCCTCGACGGGCATGGGGAGCACGCGGCCGTTGTTCACACCCGTGCCGTAGACGTTCGGCATCGTCGTCATCGTGATGCGCTTGGTGGGGGCCTTCTTGAGCTCGCCCGCGAGGTCGTACAGCTTCTTGACCGAGTCGAGGCCCTTGTCGACCGTCAGCGCGTTGGTCGCCGCCTCAGCGAGGCCCATCAGCTTGCCCGGGTCGGTGAGCTTGGTGCCCTTGCGCAGCTCGCGGACCATCGAGTTCATGTACATGTGCTGGGCGTGCGTACGGCCGAGATCGGTGCCGTCCTCGAAGCCGTAGCGAGTCCGCAGCCACTGGAGGGCCTGTTTGCCCTTGACCTTTGTGGTGCCTTCCTCCAACTTCAGCCCGGAGCCCTTGCCGTCCCTCGTGTGGGAGTAGACGTTGCCCCTGACGCAGACCGGGACGCCGCCGATCGCATCGGCCATCGAGACCACACCGGAGAAGTCGATCATCATGAAGTGGTCGATGGTGATGCCGGTGAGCTCGTACCAGGCCGCCACCGTGCAGCCGGGACCGCCGCGGCTGAGCGTCTGGTTGGTCATCGCCACGCCCGTGGTCGCCGGGTAGACGTGCCCCGTCTTCGGATCGGTGCACTTCGGGATCTTCAGCAGTGTGTCGCGCGGCATGCTGACCACCGCCATGTTGCTGCGGTCGGCGGAGAGATGGAGCAGCATCTGTACGTCGGCCAGGGGCGGCCCCCCGAAGGTGTCCTTGGCCCCGCCGAGCTTCTGGTTCTCCTTGGAGTCCCGCGCGTCCGAACCGATGAGCAGGATGTTCAGCGGGGTCTGACCGGCGGCATTGGCCTTGTGGTCGGCCATCTTCTTGTCGCCGAGCGTCAGGTCCGCCTTCTTGAGGTTCCCGTTGAGGTGCTCGATATAGAGGTATCCGGCGACGGCGCCGCCGATTATGACGAGCGAGAGAACCGAGGCGACCCAGCGCAGTACGCGGCGCTTGCCCTTCTTGCCGTGCCGCTTCGCCCCGCCCTTCCGATGGCCGCCGTCCGCCGGGACGCGCCGACGGCCGTCCGCGCCGGAGTCCGGGCCCTTCTCCGGGGGATCCTCGTAGAGCCCGTCGTCCCGGCCGAGTTGACCGGCGTGCCGGACGCGTGGTCGCGTCCCCTCCCCGGGTGTGCTGCTCCGTCCCACCTGGACCCCCCTGCTGCTCAGACTCTTGGAATGGCGCAGTGACCCGGTGTCACTTCGCGCACTCTGCCTTGGCGGCGTTTGCTAGCGGTATGTCTGCCGGCGCCTTTGCCGGTCCGGTGATGGGTACACCTGCGCCCTTGAAGTCCGCGCCCAGGGTCAAGACCATCGCCTGGAGTCCCTCCGCGTCGGTGGTGCCCTTCTTCAGGGCCGAGCCGGGCAGCCCCATCATGGCGGCGAGTGCGCGGGCCTGGTCCGCCTGGTTGGGGGCGTACTCGAGCGTCGTCTTGGAGATCTTCGCCGGGGCGTTGGCCTTGTTGGTGGACTTGAGCACACCCTGGTTGTTCTGCAGCCACGTGACCGTCTCCTGCGCGGCACCCGCCCGGTCGCCGCCGTTGAGGACATCGACGCGAACGTCGGCGGCTGCGGCCTTGGTGCCCTTGAGGAGCGCGTCCTGCTTGCTCCTGGCGGCGTTCTTCTGCTTCTTCACCTCGGTCAGCGAGGTGTCCTCGCGCATCATCGCGAACAGAGGGTCGGACTTGGCGGTGTTGAGCACCACCGTGGCGTGGACCTTCTCGGCCGGGTTGTCTATCACCGGGACCGTTACGAAGGTGATGTTCTTGGTGTCGACCTTGCTGAGCTCCGTGGCCAGCGACACCAGCTTTTTCCCCGAGCCGATGGGTTTGTCCACGGTGAGCGCCTTGGTCGCCGCGTTCGCGAGCTTGTACAGCTTGGTCGGGCTGGTCAGGGTGTCGTCCGACTTCATCTGCCGGATCATCGAGCCGATGAACTGCTGCTGCACCTTGATCCGGTCGAGGTCGCTCTGGTTACCGAAGCTGTGCCGGGTGCGGACGAACGCGAGCGCGTCCTCGCCCTGGATCTTGCTCTCACCTTCGGGCAGGTCGAGGTGCGACTTGGGGTCCTTGACCGGGTGGGCCAGACAGACCTTGACGCCGCCGACCGCCGTGGACAGCTCCTTCACCGCGTTGAAGTCGACCATCATGAAGTGGTCGACCTTCAGCTTGGTGATCTCCTCGACGGTACGCATGGTGCAGCCCGGGTCGCGCCCGTCCTGGCCGAGGCTGACGTTGAACCGGATGTTCTGCGTCCCCGGAATGATCTTCTTCGTGCCGTCCGGCAGCGTGGTTTCGCAGTCCGGGATGTCGGTGATCAGGTCGCGGGGGATGCTCAGCGCCGTCGCGTTGGTCCGGTCCTTGGAGACGTGGAAGAGGATGTTGGTGTCGGCGTGGCCGGTGCTGCCCTTGTCGCCGTACCCCTCATTGCCCTTACCGGTCCGCTTGTCGGTGCCGATGATCAGGATGTTGACCGGGGCGTTGGCGGTGACGACGTCCTTGTTGCCGGCGTCGCCGACGTCGACGCTGCTCAGGTTGCCGTTGAAGTGCTGGTACAGCGCGTAGCCGCCTACGGACAGGCCGACCAGTACGAAGGCCATCACGCCGCCCGTCCAGATGAGCGCCTTCTTGCGGCGGGACTTGGGCTGCTTGCGCTTGCGCCGGCCCGCGGTGTCCGGACCCGAACCTTCCGGCCCGCGCGGACCATTGGCCGTACGACGGCCACGCTGTGCCGGCACCTCGCGGCGTGGCCCGTCGCCCCGGCCGCCGCCGTCACGCGGACCATTTCCGCGTTCGCCACCGCCCTCACGAACCGCACCTGCACGCCTGGAACCACGTTGCCCCGGTGCGGTCGGCCTGCGGCTCGAATCCCCTCCGGATTGATTCAGTCGCAATTCGTAATCGCCGGTCTGCGGGTTGAGGACCCACTGGTCTGCGGGGTCGATTTCGTCCGCCCGCCCACGGCTTTGCGCATCCACGGTTGTTTGAGTCCTCCGTCGGTGCCACGCGAGGCGCCTCCCCCGACAAGGCGCTCGATCTTTCGCTCCAGCAGTGCGCGGCCTGACGGCCGGAAGCACCGGATCGCGTCACACTATCCGCCAAGTTCGGCGTCGAGCGACGGGCGTGACAAATTCCACGGACCTTACAACCGGTCATTCTGCTCATTGCACGCCGATCGTCGACAACTCCTTGGCCATTGCTTTACTGCTTACACAGATCCGCGGCCGCGTTGTTGCCCGAATAGGTGGGTGTGGGCGTCGGGTTCGGGGACTCCGAGGCGTGCCCGGTCCCGTTCTTTCTGCGTGTCAGCTCGTCCGCCGGGACCACCGTGACAGGGGCGTCCTGGCGCAGTTGCCCGAAGAGTTTGGCCGCGTCGGGCTGGACGAGTTCGTCCCGGTTCGGGTCGGCGGCGTACGGCTGTCGTGGCACGGTCAGGAACTGCACCCTGTCCGTCGGTACGTCGCGCACGCCGCGCACCAGCGCGTACAGGTCCTTGAGGCTGCCCAGGCCGGGGTCCGTGGTCAGCGACTTGGTGGCCGCGTCCAGCACGGGATAGAGGCGGGTCGGGTTGAGAAGGACGCCATTGCTCTGCACCTTGTTCACCAGCGCGCCGAGGAAACGTTGCTGGCGGTCCATCCGGTCGGTGTCGCTCCCGTCGCCGAGGGACTTGCGGGCCCGTACGTAACCCAGTGCCTCCTCGCCGTCGAGCTTCTGGCGTCCCGCGCGCAGCTTCACGTGCGCGTCGGGGTCGTCGATCGGCTCCTTGAGACAGACCTCGACACCGTCCACCGCGTCGACCATGTCCTTGAAGCCGTTGAAGTCGATGACCATGTAGTGGTCCATGCGGATTCCGGTCATCAGCTCGACCGTACGGATCGTGCAGGCAGTGCCGCCGAACTCGAAGGCCCAGTTGAACTGGGCGAATTGCTTGGTGGTCCGCTTTCCGTCCGATGTGCGGCAGCTGGGGATCTCCGCCATCAGATCGCGCGGGAGGGACATCGCGGTGACGCTCTTCCGGTTCGCGGGGAGGTGCAGCAGGATCGTGGTGTCCGAGCGCTGGCTGCCGCCGTAGGAGCGACCGTACGTGCCGTTGTCACCAGCGCGGCTGTCGGAGCCGATGAGCAGGATGTTCTGCGCCTCGTGCACGACGGACGGCGGGCGCTCCTTCTCGTACGCGCGCAGTTCGGCGGCCGCCGCCGTGTCCGTCCTGATGTTGCTGTCGAGCTTCCGGTACAGCCACCAGCCGACGCCGGCGGCCACCAGGACGAGGAACGAGGCGGCGAGCGCGGCCCAGCGCAGCCAGTGGTGCCTGCGCCGGGCGGGGGCGGCCCCGTCCCGCCACCGCACGCGGGAGGCTTCCCCGTCCGGCCCGTCCTGCGACGTGTCCTGCGACTCGCCCCTCGACGTGTCCTCGTCCTTGTCCGCGGCCGAGTGGTCGGGGTCCGGTGGCGTGCCGGCACTTTCGGTCACGTCTGCGTCCATCCTTCACGTTCGGCAGCGCGCTAGGCCGCCGGTCGCAGGAGTAGACGGCTGAACCCCACGCTTGGTTGTGCCCAGGGCCTGTACCGCTGATCATGTACCGGAGTTGAGGCGCAGGCTCGGGGGCTCGGCCCGCTGTGGGCCGTACGAGTGCCCTCAGGGTGCCGGTCGTACCGCGGTGTTGGTCACCCGCTCACTCTCGATGCGCTTGGCGAGCCCGTCCTCGTCCAGCCGGTCCACGTGCCGGCACAGAACCACCGAGCCACCGGTGGCCAGCGGCGCGTACAACCCGGCGCTGAGCCCTTCCCAGGTGTCGTAGGTGTGCCCCGTCAGCAGCCGCGACCCGGGCGTCAGACCCAGCTCCGCACCGTCCTCGCGGGCGCGCGCGACCAGTTGCGCCGACGTCAGCGCGACACCGCCGACGGTCAGCGCCGGCGCGTCCGGGTCCACCGGTGCGAACGGCGCGAACCGGTCACCCTGGCCCGGCACCTCCACGGCATAGTCCGCGAAGCCCTCGGGCGGCTGCGGGAACCGGCCGCCCAGCGGACGCAGGGCCAGCGCGACGCGCTCGCCGCGGCAGGCGCGCGCCGCGTCCAGCGTGTCCGGACCGGTCACGACGAGGTCGGCGGCGGCGGGATCGCCCTGCACATCGGCGACGACGCCGACCGAGGAACAGGCGAGCAGCCAGACCGCGGACTGCCAGTGCGCGGGCAGCAGGAGCGCGAGCCGGTCGCCGGGTTCCGCGGTCAGGTCGCCCTGCAGCAGATTGGCTGTCTTGGCCACCCAATTGGCGAAGGTGGCCACCGACAGTTCGACCCGTTCTCCGGTGGCGTCGTCGTAGAAAGTGACCATGGGGCGGGCCGGGTCCGCGGCGAGCGCGGAACGCAGCAGGTCGGCAGGGGTGCGGTCGCTGGCTTTCATCCGCGCAAGGGTACGCGGCCGCGCCGGACGCGACCGGGTGACACAGGTGTCGCATACACCGGTTCGGCAGACGGCTCGTCAATTGCGCGGAGATATCCCAGTAGCCGGAGTTGTCGCAGTGTGCCCAAGATCGTTCGTATGCGTGCCTTCATTGCATCCGCCATTGGTGTCACCTGCTCGGCAGTCCTCGTCCTGCCGCTCGCCGCGCCCGCGGGCGCCGCCTCCGACACCACCGTCACCGCAGAGACCGAGGCCGCCGACCCCGTCGAGGTGCCCGGGTCGACCCAGTCCCTGCCACTCACTGCGCTGCCCACCACGTCCACGCGGGCGACCGGCGCCCCCACCGATGCCGCCGCCACCGCCGAACAGGGCCTGCCCCGGCGCGACGTCCGCCCCTTCTCCCTGGTCGGTGTCGTCTGGGACGACGCCGACGTGGAACTCAACGGCACCGTCCAGGTCCGCACCCGCGCCACCGGCACCACCCAATGGTCGCACTGGCAGGAGCTGGAGACCCACAACGCCGAGCACGGCGCCGACCCCGGCACCGCCGAACGCGACTCCGGAACCGTCCGCGGCTCCACCGCTCCGCTCTGGGTCGGCGACTCCGACGGCGTCGAGGTCCGGGTGAGCCCCGAAGTGACCGACGTACGGGACCGGGACAGCGGCGCCAGTGTTCCGCTGCCCGACGGGTTGCGGCTCGAACTCGTCGACCCGGGCAAGGACCCTCAGCAACTCCCCGCAGCCGGCCCGGGAGCCGCAGCCGGCGGCGGGGACAGTCGTGCCCCGTCCTCCGAAGCACTGGTTCTCCCCGCGCTGAGCAAAGCGGAGACCGAGGCGGAGAGCGAGGCCGAGGACGGCGTCGCCCCGGGCACCAAGCCGTACATCGGCCCCCGCCCGACCATCATCACCCGCAAGGGCTGGGGCGCCGACGAGAAGCTCCGCGAGAGCACCTTCGTGTACACAAAGTCCGTCAAGGCCGCCTTCATCCACCACACCGCCACGGGCAACAGCTACACGTGTGCGCAAGCGGCCTCGGTTCTTCGTGGTATCTACCGCTACCACGTCGAGAGCAGCGGCTGGCGCGACATCGGCTACAACTTCGCCGTCGACAAGTGCGGAACCATCTACGAAGGACGCGCCGGAGGCGTGACGAAGCCCGTCCAGGGCGCGCACACTCTCGGTTTCAACGCCGACAGCATGGGCATTGCGGTGCTCGGAACCTTCACCACGTCAAGGCCGCCCACCGCAGTGGTGAACGCCGTCGCCGAGCTCACCGCCTGGAAGCTCGGCCTGTTCGGCGCCGACCCCAGTGGCAGCACCACGCTCGTCTCCGGCGGCGGCAACCGGTTCAAGAAGGGGACGAAGGTCAAACTCAAGGTCATCTCCGGCCACCGGGACGGCTTCGTCACCGAATGCCCGGGGGAACGCCTTTACGAGAAGCTCGGCACGGCCCGGACCACCGCCGCCCGTCTGCAAGGCCGCTGACGACCCGCTGCTGCGGGGCTGCCGGACGGTGATGAACCGCCCGGTCTGCATAAACTGGCCAGCCAAAACCAGGCTCGGCCCCAGCAGGAAGCAGAGACGTGCCGTGACAGAGGCAAAAGAAGCGATTCTCCTGGTCGGTGGCAAGGGCACCCGACTGCGCCCGCTCACGGTGCACACTCCCAAGCCCATGGTTCCGGCGGCCGGTGTCCCGTTCCTCATGCACCAACTGGCGCGGGCGCGGGCCGCCGGGGTCGAGCACATCGTGCTCGCGACCTCGTACCTGGCGGAGGTCTTCGAGCCGTACTTCGGCGACGGCTCGTCGCTCGGCCTGCACATCGAGTACGTCACCGAACGCGAACCGCTCGGCACCGGCGGAGCCATCCGCAACGTGGCGTCCCGCCTCACCTCGGGCCCGGACGAACCCGTGCTGATCTTCAACGGCGACATCCTCACCGGCCTCGACATCCGGGCACTGGTCACCTCGCACGCCACCTCCGGCGCGGATGTCTCGCTCCACCTCACCCGGGTCGAGGACCCCCGCGCCTTCGGACTCGTACCGACGGACTCCACGGGCAGGGTGACCGCGTTCCTGGAGAAGCCGCAGACGCCCGAGGAGATCGTCACCGACCAGATCAACGCGGGGGCGTACATCTTCCGCCGCTCGGTCATCGACACGATCCCGGCCGGCCGGCCGGTCTCCGTGGAGCGCGAGACCTTCCCCGGACTGCTCGTCTCCGGCGCGCACCTCCAGGGCATGGTCGACTCCACGTACTGGCTGGACCTCGGCACGCCGCAGGCATTCGTACGCGGCTCCGCCGATCTGGTCCTCGGCCGCGCCCCGTCCCCGGCCGTCCCCGGCCGGTGCGGCGATCGGCTCGTCCTGCCGACCGCATCCGTCGCCGCCGACGCCAAACTCACCGGCGGTACGGTCATCGGCGAGGACGTCCTGATCGGTGAGGGCACCCGGATCGACGGCTCCGCGGTACTGGCCGGAGCGGTCGTCGAACCCGGCGCCGTGATCACGGACTCCCTGGTCGGAGCGGGTGCCCGGATCGGCAGCCGTACGGTCCTGGTGGGCGCCGTCATCGGCGACGGCGCCCACGTCGGCGCCGACAACGAACTGCGTGACGGCGTCCGTGTCTGGTGCGGTGCGGTCCTGCCGGACGCGTCGGTCCGTTTCTCGTCGGACGAATGACGGGCGCGCTGCGGCGCGTACCCTCGAGAGGCATCCCCGACGACCGAGGACCTCACCCGTGGCAGGACGATTCGCTCCCCGCAGCGCCCCGCGCACGCCCGTCCCACGCCAGGTGCCGACCGGTCCGGCACCGGAGGCACTGACCCGGGACTGGACCCCGCCGGGCCCGCTCGACCTGCGCCTCGTCCTCGGCCCGCTGCGCCGCGGCCCCGCCGACCCCACGTTCCGCATCGACCGGGACGGCTCGGTCTGGCGGGCCACCCGCACCCCGGCAGGCCCCGGCACGCTCCACATCACCGACCGGGGCGGCCGGATCGAGGCGACGGCCTGGGGCCCCGGCGCGTCCTGGCTGCTGGACCAGCTCCCGGCCCTGCTCGGCGCGGACGACGACCCGGAAGCATTCAGGCCCCGCCACCGCCTGGTCGCCGCAGCCCGGCACCGCCGCCCCGGACTGCGCCTGCTGCGCACCGGTCTGGTGCTGGAGTCGCTGATTCCGTCGATCCTGGAACAGAAGGTCACTACCGACGAGGCCTACCGTGCCTGGCGCCTCCTGGTCCGTACGTACGGCACTCCGGCCCCCGGTCCGGCAGCGGCCCTGTTCGGCACGCACGGCCTGCACGTCATGCCGGACCCGCGCACCTGGTCGCTGATCCCGTCCTGGGAATGGCATCGTGCAGGCGTCGACGCCAAGCGCTCGGCCACGATCCTGCGTGCGGTACGAGTCGCCCGCCGCCTGGAGGAAGCGGCGACGATGCCCCTTCCCGAGGCCACTGCCCGCCTGGAACTGATCCCCGGCATCGGCCCCTGGACCTCGGCGGAAACCCTTCAACGAGCCAACGGTGCACCCGACGCGGTCACCGTGGGCGACCTCCACCTCCCCGGCATCATCGGGCACGCCCTGGCAGGCAACAGAAACGCCGACGACGAGGAAATGCTGACGCTCCTCACCCCCTACGAGGGCCAGCGCCACCGAGCCACACGCCTCATCCTGCTCTCGGGCCACACCCCGCCGCGCAGAGCTCCGCGCATGACAAGAGGCGACATCGCCCGCCTCTGAGACCCCCTCAGACACCGGCTCGGCCTCGCAGTCCACGACCAGCCGCGTCACATGCGAGTTCGTCGGGCGATCGAGGACGAACCGAGCCCGCAGGTCGCGACCAGCCGTGTCGCATGCGAGCCCGTCCGGCGAGCGAGGGCGAACGGGCTCCGGAACCGCCCCTGGCCCCCGGGCCAGGGGCGAGCAGGGGAAATCCCACCCCGGCCCACCTCACCGCACCGCGACAAACCCCTCCGCACCCCGCTCCGCCCGGGCCACCGGCGCAACCGCCGGACGCCCGACCGCCACCGCACCCAACGGATCCCACTCCGTCGGCAGATCCAGCACCTCACGCACCACATCGCGGCAGAACATCGTCGACGACACCCACGCCGACCCGAGCTGCTCACCGGCCAGCGCCACCAGGAAGTTCTGAACGCCCGCGCCCGCCGCGACCACGAACATCTCGCGCTCCGCAGCATCCCGTCGCGCGTCCCCGTACGTATGGGCGCCATCCATCACCAGGCACGGCACCGCCAGATACGGCGCCCGGCGCAGCACATCGCCCCGCCGCACCCGCTTGGCGATCGACTCCTCGCTCTTGCCGTCGCGGCGCAGATCCGCGATCCACGCATCCCGCATCGCGTCGAGCAGCCGGGTCCGCGACTCCTCGGACTCCAGGAGTACGAACCGCCACGGTGTCGTGTGATGCGGCGCCGGCGCCGTCACCGCCGCGGCCACGGCACGCCGTACCGCTGCCGGGTCCACCGGCTCGTCCGTGAACTCCCTGACCGTACGCCGCAGCGTCACCGCTTCCCGCACCGCCTCGGACGTCCCGAGCCGGAACATGTCCTCGGCGGCCACCCGCACCATCGCGCGGGCCCCGGCCTCGGGGTCCGCCGGGTCCACCACATGCGAGAGTCCCCGCACGATCGCGACCGGCAGCCCCTCCGCCTTGCCCTTGACCAGATCACCGGCCGAGGCGAGCTCGTCCGCGGTGGCGACCACGGTGGCGCTCAGCGGATTGCCGTGCGCATCCGTCCCACCTCGCAGATCGTCCAGCACCCGGACCCCGGCCGCCCCGATGGCGACATCGGTCAGACCGTTGCGCCACGGCCGCCCGAAGGTGTCCGTGATCAGGACCCCGACCTCGACGCCGAGGGCGTCCCGCAGCCCGTCCCGGATCGTCCGCGCGGAGGCGTCCGGGTCCTCGGGGAGCAGGAGCACCGTCCCGGCGGGGGTGTTCGAGGCGTCGACCCCGGCCGCGGCCATGACCAGTCCCTGCCGGTTCTCGACGATCCGCAGCGTGCCGCGGCGCGCCACCACCCGTACGGTCTCGGCGTCGATCGCCGCCTCCCGGTCGGTGGCTTCGGCGATCCGGCCCTCCGCCTTGGAGACGATCTTCGAGGTGACGAGCAGGACGTCACCGTCAGCCAGCCCCGGCTCGGTGGCGGCGATCAGCTTCGCGAGATTGTCACCGGCCCGTACCTCGGGCATCCCGGGCAGCGCCCACACCCGGTACGAGGGCGTGTCACCGGCGGCCGCGCCGCTCACGCCCGTACCTCCTCGGCCAGCGCCAGTGCCTGCCGCGCCATCTCGGCGGTCGCGTTCACGTCCGTCATCATCAACGGCACGGCGCGGCAGCGGATACCCGCGGACTCCACCTCGTCGACCGTGCCGGCGTCCACCGTGTCGACGAGCCAGCCGTCGAGCAGTCCGGAGCCGTAGTGCCGGGCGACGGCGGCTGCTGTGGACTCGACGCCGACCGCGGCGAGCACCTTGTCCGCCATGCCGCGTACCGGCGCGTCCCCGACGATGGGGGAGAGGCCGACGACCGGCACCCCGGCCTCGGCGATCGCCTCCCGGATCCCGGGCACGGCGAGGATGGTGCCGACCGAGACGACGGGGTTGGACGGCGGGAAGAGGATGACGTCGGCGTCGGCGACGGCCTCCAGGACGCCGGGCGCCGGCTTCGCCTGCTCGGCACCGACCGGCACGATCGCCTGCGCCTGGACCGAGGCGCGCAGCTTCACCCAGTACTCCTGGAAGTGGATCGCCTTCCGCTCGCCGTCGATGTCGACGGCGACATGCGTCTCGATCCGGTCGTCGGACATCGGCAGCAGCCGGACCCCGGGCTTCCAGCGTGCGCAGAGCGCCTCGGTGACGGCGCTCAACGGATAGCCGGCGCCCAGCATCTGCGTACGGACGATGTGGGTCGCGAAGTCACGGTCGCCGAGCCCGAACCATTCGGGTCCCACCCCGTACGCCGCGAGTTCCTCCTTGACGTGGAAGCTCTCGTCGGTACGGCCCCAGCCCTGCTCCTCGTTGATGCCACCGCCGAGGGTGTACATCACGGTGTCGAGATCGGGGCAGACCTTGAGTCCGAACAGATGGATGTCGTCACCGGTATTGCCGATCACCGTGATGTCCGCGTCGGGCGCGGCCTGCTTGAGGCCACGCAGAAAACGAGCACCACCGATACCACCGGCCAGAACCACAATGCGCATACAGACCAGTCTGTCAGGCGCAGCCTGATCGTTGTGGGGGTGGTGGTGGGTGACGGGTGGGACTGTCAGGCGCAGCCTGATCGTTGTGGGGGTGGTGGTGGGTGACGGGTGGGACTGTCAGACGTGTACGGCGTCGGCGGTTGCCGAGGCGCACCGCGCCGCGTGCATGGGCATCTCGGTGAGCCCCGGGTAGTAGATGTGCAGGCTGACGGCCGGTTCGAGGGAGTCATTGACCACTTCGTGGACGTATCCGGGCGCGAACACGCGCTGCGCGCCGGGGTCCAGCGACCGCATGCCGCGCTCCGTACGCTCGGTCAATTCGCCTTCCAGGACGGTCAGTACGCCGGACGACGGCCCGTGGTGGTGCAGTCCGCTGCCCTGACCGGGGACCCAGCTGAGCAGCCACACCTCGTAACCGAGTGGGGTCTCCCGTGTTCGAGCGGAGCCGAGAGCTTGGGGAACGGTGCGGAGCCGGTGGTACCAGCGCGTGGTCGCGTCGTACTGGACGAGCGGCGCCCACTGCGAGCGGTCGGCGGCGATGCTGCGGGCGAGCCCGACGAACTCGGCCACCGTGGACGGGTGCTGGCGGGCAGGGCGGAGGAGGTGCTGGACCTCAAGGATGTCGCCGGCGATCTGGAGGTCGCTGTCGCTGTTCATGGGTGCGGTGGTTCCTCGGCAAGTGAGTGCAGGGCAAGAGTGCAGATGCAGAGATCCAGGGGTGTCGCGAGGACCGGGGACCGGGGAGGGGCCGGGCGGCCGCCGGGCGGGAAGCCGTTCGACGGGGTGTCCGGAGAAGGCCGAGGTCCGGAGAAGAGCTGCGACTGGCTGGAGCGCGAAGGCCTCAACAGCTGAGACAGCTGGAACAGCAACAGCGAGCCTGGACAGCGGTGCGGAACCCACGGAGGTGGGTCACACGCATCACTGAGGTCGCTGGCATGACAGCCAGGGAACCGAGCAAAGCTCCCGTTGTCAACCTGATGCCCGATTTGGCGGTAATGTTTCACCTCATCCGGTTACTCCGGCCGGAGAAAGGTTTGCGCACCCGCCGTGCCGGAGATGTGGCGCAACAACGGCGCCCTCAAACGTCGTAGCGGCCTCGTGATCCGACTGTGATCTTGATCGCTTCGGTGATCGAATCGAAACATGGCCGCCCTGCCGGGAGTCTGACTCTGTGACGGATGGGGGCGTGGCGAAGCCCATGGCATATGTCAGGTTTTTGGTGATTTGCACACTTTCCGCATAGGCTTGGTTCCGCAGAGTGAATACCGGGCCCAATAGCAGATCTCCGCTTGACTGGCTCGGATCCACACACTTGTAATTTCACTCGTGTCGTTCGGCCGAATCGATAACGGCTGCATCGCGGGGACGCAAGAGACAGACGAGGGGCGCACATGACCGAGCTGTTCCAGCAACTGCTGGTCGAGGACGCGGACGAGGAACTCGGCTGGCAGGAGCGCGCACTGTGCGCCCAGACCGATCCCGAGTCCTTCTTCCCCGAGAAGGGCGGATCGACCCGCGAGGCCAAGAAGGTCTGCCTCGCCTGTGAAGTCCGGTCCGAATGCCTCGAGTACGCCCTTTCCAATGACGAGCGGTTCGGTATCTGGGGCGGCCTTTCCGAACGGGAGCGGCGACGCCTGAAGAAGGCCGCGGTCTGACCGCGAGGCCCGCGAAGCAACAGACCGACGGATTCACTGGAACTTCCGGCCGCCCGAGCGCCACCGACCACGCTCCGGACCTCGGCCCCGATGGCCCGCCGCCTGCACCCTGCCCGCAGGCGGCGGGCCATCGACGTGTCCGCACACCCCCATACCACTGCCGGCGCGGCCGTTCCGCCCGTCGCCCTCCGAGCGCCCCCGTTCAACCGCTCGGCGCCACCCCGGTCATCCGTACCGTTAGTGTGGGGCCCCGTCCGAGACGCGCCAACGCCCCGACGGAGCGCGCGTGTACACCGATGCAGCCCCCGGGGGGACGCCCCCCGGACCCGGCCGGAGGGCCCGTACCTCGATGTCCGTGCACAGCCAATCGACGGCGCCGTACGCGGCCGCCGCCGCCCCAGAGTTCCCCCGGCACGTCGTCACCGCCGTGCTCGTCGCCCACGACGGCGCACGCTGGCTGCCCACCGTGCTGGCCGGGCTGCTCGGGCAGGAACGTCCCGTACAGCAGGTCGTCGCCGCCGACACCGGCTCCGCCGACGACTCCGCGCGGCTGGTCACCGAGGCGCTCGGCGCCGAGCGCGTCCTGCACCTCGCACGCCGTACGAGCTTCGGTACGGCCGTCGACGAGGCGGTCCGCACGGCCGATGAACTCACCCCCGACGACCTGCCGTACCTGAAGCGTCCCAGTTCCTGGGACCCGGTCACCAGGAGCTGGCGCGACGACGCGTACGACCTGCCCGAACTGCCGCACGGCGAACCGGTGCAGTGGCTCTGGCTGCTCCACGACGACTGCGCACCCGAGCCCGACGCGCTCGCCGAGCTGCTGCGCGTCGTCGAGACCGACCACCACGCAGCGATCGTCGGCCCCAAACTCCGCGGCTGGTACGACCGCAAGCAGCTCCTCGAAGTCGGCGTCTCCATCGCCAACAGCGGACGCCGCTGGACCGGACTCGACCGTCGCGAGCAGGACCAGGGCCAGCACGACCAGGTCCGTACCGTGCTTTCCGTCTCCTCCGCCGGCATGCTGATCCGCCGTGACATCTGGGAGGAACTGGGCGGGTTCGACGCCAGGCTCCCGCTGATGCGTGACGACGTCGATCTCTGCTGGCGCGCGCATGCCGCCGGACACCGCGTCCTCGTCGCCCCCGACGCCGTCCTGCGGCATGCCGAAGCATCCGCCCGGGAACGCCGCCCCATCGACTGCGCCGGACGCTCCGTCGCCTCCCCGCACCGTGTCGACAAGGCCGGCGCCGTCTACACGATGCTCGTCAACGCCCGTGGCAAACAGCTGCCCTGGGTGCTGCTCCGGCTCGTGCTCGGCACCCTGCTCCGCACCCTCGCCTACCTGGTCGGCAAGGTGCCCGGTCAGGCACTCGACGAGGTCGCCGGACTGTTCGGCACCCTGCTGCGCCCCGGCAGGATCCTCGCGGCCCGCCGCAGGCGCGGCAAGGGCGTCGTGGACATGACCGAGCTGCGGGGGCTCTTCCCGCCGCCCGGTGCGACCGTCCGCGCCACCGTCGAGCAGGTCGCCGGAAACTTCGGCAGCGGATCCGACGCCGATTCCGGCGGCTCACGGCACGGCGCCGTCGAGTCCGGACCGGGCGGTGACGACGCCGACTTCCTGGAGATCGAGCAGTTCGCCCGGTTGAAGCGGATCGGCCGTAAGCCCGGCCCGGTCCTCTTCGCCGTCCTGCTCCTCGTCTCCCTCGTCGCCTGCCGCGGCCTCCTCGGCGGCGGCGCACTGGCGGGCGGCGCGCTGCTGCCCGCACCCGCGGACGTCTCCGACCTGTGGGGGCGGTACGCGGACGGCTGGCACCCGGTCGGCACCGGCGGCACCCAGACCGCACCGCCCTACCTCGCCGTGATCTCCGCCCTGTCCGCGCTGTTCCTCGGCTCGACCGGCTTCGCGCTCACGCTGCTGCTCGTCTGTTCGGTCCCGCTCGCCGGACTCACCGCGTACTTCGCCTCCCGCCCGCTGCTCGAATCACGACTGCTGCGGGCCTGGGCGAGCGTCGCGTACGCCTTCCTGCCCGCCGCGACCGGCGCCCTCGCGACCGGCCGCCTCGGCACCGCCGTACTGGCGATCCTGCTTCCGCTGATCACCCGCGCCGCCGTCTCCGCGTGGGGGATGCGCGGCCACGGGGACACCCGCGGCAGCTGGCGCGCCACCTGGGCGTACACCCTGCTCCTCACCCTCGCGATGGCCTTCACGCCCATCGTCTGGCCGCTCGCTGTCGTCCTCGGCATCGGCGTCCTCGTACTGCGCCGCCACGACATCACCGCCTACGGGCTCCGCTTCCTCGCCACGATCGGCACCCCGCTGCTGGTCCTCGCGCCGTGGTCGCTGTCGCTGCTCAGCAGCCCCTCGTCGTTCCTGAACGAGGCGGGGCTGGACTTCGGTACGGGTACGGCCTCCGCACTCGACCTGCTCGGGATCAGTCCTGGCGGCCCCAAGGCCGCGGGCGGCGTGCTGCTGCTCGGCATCGTGCTCGCGGCGCTGGCCGCGCTGCTGCGCGGGGAGCGGCAGTTCGCGATCCGCGCCGCCTGGGCCGTCGCCCTCGTCGCCCTGGTCTTCGCCGGGCTCGCCAACGGCTCCGGCTGGGCCGGGCCCGCCACCCTCGTCTACGGCATCGCGCTGATCACCGCCGCGCTCGTCGGCGCGGACGGTGCCCGGGTACGGGTCGCCGAGCTCAGCTTCGGCTGGCGCCAGCCGGTCGCCGCCCTGATCGCCCTCGCGGCGGTGCTGGCCCCGGTGCTGGCCGCCGTCGGCTGGATGATCGGCGGCGCCGCGGGCCCGCTGGAGCGCCGTGACCCGGTGCAGGTCCCCGCGTTCGTCGCAGAGGAGAGCAGCACCCGCGACCAGCCCCGCACCCTGGTCCTCGGCGGCAGCTCGCCCGCCTCCGTCGCGTACACCCTGGTCCGCGGCTCCGGCGCGCGGCTCGGCGACGCGGAACTGACCGAGTCGGGCGGCTCCAACAGCCACCTGGACAAGGTGGTCGCCAACCTGGTCGCGGGCTCGGGTGCCGACCAGGGCGGTCAGCTCAGCGGCTTCGCGATCCGTTACGTACTCGTACGGGACGGCGCGCCGCGCGAGATGAGCCGGGTGCTCGACGCGACCCCGGGTCTGAGCCGGCTGAGCCAGCTCGACGGCAGCGCGCTGTGGCGAGTGGACCGTCAGGTCGCCCGCATCATGATCGTCCCGTCCGGTGCCGGCAGCGAGCAGTTGCCCGTCGGCTCGGGGCCGGTCGAGGCGCACTCCAAGATTCCCGCGGGCGGCTCCGGCCGCGTCCTGCGGATCGCCGACGTCGCGGATCCCGGCTGGAAGGCCACGCTGAACGGCCGGGCCCTGACCGCCAAGACCGTGGACGGCTGGGCGCAGGGCTTCGAGCTGCCCGCCGAGGGCGGCACGCTGGACCTCACATACGAGACGCCGATCACCCACACCGCGTGGATCTGGACCCAGGGCGCGCTCGGCGTGGTCCTGCTGGTCCTGGCCCTGCCGGGCCGCCGACGGGAGATCGACGACGACCTGCCCGAGGCGGACCTGACGGTGCCGGCCGAGCCGGTCGCCGGCGAGGGGCGCCGGGCGCGCAGGCTGCGTGCCGCCGCTGAGGCTGAGGCTGAGGCGGCATCCGAGGACGCCGAGCCGACGCCGGACGAGGCTGGGCAGAACATCCCCGCGCAGCAGTCGGCCGACCCGTACGCCGAGCCGTCCGAAGCGCCGGACCCGTACGGCGAGCAGTCCGCGGCGCAGGACCCGTACGCCCAGCCCGACGACGACGGCCACTACGCCCCCGTACCGCAGCAACAGCAGTACGGCGAGTGGGACACCCAGCAGTACCAGGGCGCCGATTACACCCAATACCAGGGCGAGCAGCAGCAGGCCGCCGCCGATCCCTACCAGCAGGGCACCACCCCGGTGTACGACCCGTACGGCTACCAGCAGCAGTACGACCAGAACCAAGGTCAGTACAACCAGGAACAGGGCCAGTACAACCAGGAACAGGGCCAGTACGACCAGGGCCAGGGCGCGTACGACCAGGGCCAGTACAACCAGTACGCCCCGCAGCCCCCGTACGACCCACAAGCCTCCTACACCGCACAGCCCCCGTACGACCCGCAGAACCCCGACGAGAACCCCGCCCCGGCCCGGAACCCGTGGCCGACCGGTAACGCATCGCGAGGCGAGTCCGAGTGAAGTCCACCAGCCTGTCCCTCATCGCGGGCACCGTAGCCCTCGCCGCCGTCACCGGGTTCGCCGCGCTCACCGCGCCGGGCGACGTGGTTGCAGGCGAGGCGAAAGCCGCCGCACGGCTGCCGGTGGAGCGGTCCAGTCTGCTCTGCCCGACGCCCGGCCTCTCGGACCTCGCGGAGACGACGTACACGTCCTTCACCCCGGCGGCTGGCAGCGGCGGAGCGGCAGGCACCGCCGAACTGATGCCGTCCGTCTCCGCCACGGCGGGCGCGGGCGACGACACCACCGCCGAGACGGAGGGGAAGAAGGACAAGAGCGAGAAGGCGGTCTCCGGCAAGTCGGTCGTCTCCCTCAAGAAGCCGGGCAGACCGGCCACCGCCGAGGCGTCCGGCTCCGACGCCCCGGCCCTGGTCGGCACCGCCACCGGCGAGCTGGCGCCCGGCTGGACCGCGCAGCAGACCACCACGGTCAGCGCGGGCGCCACCCGCGGCCTGCTCGGGGTCAGCTGCACCGGCCCCGACACGAACTTCTGGTTCCCAGCTGCCAGCACCGCGAAGTCCCACGAGGACTACGTCCACCTCACCAACCCGGACGACACGGCCGCGGTGGCCGACATCGAGTTGTACGGGCCGGACGGCTCGCTCAAGTCCGATGTGGGGGAGGGCATCACGGTCCCGGCCAGGTCCAGCGTTCCGGTCCTGATCTCCACCCTGACCAGCGAGGTGGCCGACGACGTGACCGTCCACGTCACCACGCGCACCGGCCGGGTCGGCGCCGTCGTCAGGGCGGCGGACAACGAGACCGGCAGCGACTGGCTCGCCGCCTCCGTCGACCCGACCGGCACCCTCGTCCTCCCCGGCATCCCGGCGGACGCCACGGACGTCCGGCTGGTGGCCTTCGCCCCCGGCGAGGAGGACGCCGATCTGACGGTGAAGCTGCTGGGCAAGAACGGTGCGATCTCACCGGCCGGACACGAGGACCTCCACATCAAGTCGAACATGACCGCAGGCGTCGACCTGAAGGACGTCACCAAGGGTGAAGCGGGCTCCCTGCTGCTGACCCCGGCGGAGAGCGGACGGGCCACGCCGGTGGTGGCGGCGCTGCGCGTGGTCCGCGGCACCGGCGACAAGCGGGAGGTCGCGTACATCCCGGCGACCGGGCCGGTGGGCGCACAGGCCACCGTGGCCGACAACCGGGCGAAGGGCTCGACCCTTTCCCTCACCGCTCCGGGCGCCACCGGGAAGGTGAAGGTCACGGCCTCAGCGGGCAGCGAGGGCGGCGAACAGACCGTCCAGACGTACACGGTCAAGGCCGGTACGACGATCGCCGTCACCCCGCCGGTACCGGCCGGGCTCAAGGGCGGCTACGCGCTGACGATCGAGACGGTGTCGGGCGGTCCGGTCCATGCCGCGCGCACCCTGTCCCTTCCGGAGAGCGGGATCCCGATGTTCACGGTGCAGACGCTGCCGGACGACGGCGGAACGGTCGAGGTACCCGACGCCGTCCAGGACCTCTCGGTCCTGGACTACTGAGCAACGGGTCAGGGGCGGGCCGAGGCCGGCCCGCCCCTGACACCCAGGGCCTCTCGTTCACATCCTGCTCGGCTCGCGGGGGTCGCAGCCTGATCCGGACGACAGAACCTGGTGCCCCTCCCGGCAAGCTCTGCCCCGTCGCACCGCCCGGCCGCCTTGCGATCGCACGCACCAGACGCCGCCTGGCCCGCCCTACGGACGGACGACGTCACTTTCGAAACACGCCTCAGTCCTGCCCGTAGCGCGGATCCACTGACTCCGGCGACAGCCCGAGCAACTCAGCGACCTGCTCGACCACGACCTCGTGCACCAGCAGCGCACGCTCGTCACGGTTCTTGGTACGGATTTCGACGGGGCGCCGATAGATGACGATCTGCGCGGGCCGGTCCTTCTCCGCGGACACCGCACGCCCCAGCGGTACGGTCTCCGCCTGCGGCCCCGGCACATCGAGGACCATGAAGTCGACATCGGCCAGCTGAGGCCAGCGTCGCTCCAGCCGTTCCACCGAGTCCTGTACGAGATCACGGAAGTTCTCCGCCCTGGTGGCCGAGAGCGGCACCTGGGGCGGGGCGACGGGTCCGCGCATGCCGCGGCCATGGCGGTCTCGACGGCGCGGTCGCGGCTCGGACTGCGGCTCGGACGGGTGGGGCGGCGGTACAGGACTGTCCATCACCGACGCAGCGTAACCCTCTGCGCGGCAGCCTGATCGCCCGTCACCGGCAGCACAGCGGCATGTCCGCACTTGAACATTCCGGCCAAGCTTGAGCCCGTTTCAGGCCCGGTCCGCGACCATGGATCTCCTACGTATTGACAGCTTATGCACCGAGTGGTGACCGAAATCGTTGCCGTTGCGACCTGCGCTTACCTCTTCCCGCGCAGGTCAGGCCAGTTGCCCGAAAGGCGGTTGTGCCGGAGGTCACAGTGCGACACGGTGGGGTGACCTGAGGGAGAGTCGTCGCAGCCCGCTCAAGAGTGCGGTACCGTCCAACATCGTGAGCCCTGTACGTCGCTGTTCGCGCACCGCGTGCGGCCGCCCTGCCGTCGCGACACTGACGTACGTCTATGCCGACTCGACTGCGGTCCTCGGCCCGCTCGCCACCTACGCCGAGCCCCATTGCTACGACCTCTGTGCCGAGCACAGTGAGCGACTGACCGCGCCACGCGGCTGGGAAGTCGTCCGGCTCACCGATCCCTCCGCTCCCACGCGCCCCAGTGGTGACGACCTCGAGGCACTCGCCAACGCCGTGCGGGAAGCGGCGCGTCCGCACGACCGCGCGGCGGAGGCCAGAGGCGGCGGCCCGCACGCCGCGGACCCGATGGAGGTCGCGCGCCGCGGTCACCTGCGGGTCCTGCGCTCGCCCGACTCCTGAAGCGGTCGATCACCGAACGACCGCATCCTTCCGCGGGCGCGCGGACCGGCCGGGTAGTTTGGGCGGTCCGCAGGAAACTCAGGAGGACCGGCCCGTGACTGCTGATCTGTCGCAGATCGTGAAGGCGTACGACGTGCGCGGAGTCGTGCCCGACCAGTGGGACGAATCGCTGGCCGAGCAGTTCGGGGCGGCGTTCGTCGAGGTGACGGACGCGGAGGCGATCGTGATCGGCCACGACATGCGCCCGTCGTCTCCCGGTCTCTCGGCGGCGTTCGCGCGCGGCGCGGCGGCACGCGGTGCGGACGTCACCCTGATCGGCCTCTGCTCCACCGACCAGCTGTACTTCGCCTCCGGCAGCCTCGGCCTGCCCGGAGCGATGTTCACCGCCTCGCACAACCCGGCGCAGTACAACGGCATCAAGCTGTGCCGGGCGGGCGCCGCACCGGTCGGGCAGGACAGCGGGCTCGCCGAGATCCGCACCCTGATCGAGAAGTGGGCCGAACAGGGCGTACCGCAGCCGGTCGCCACGCCCGGCACCGTCATGGACCGCGACACCCTCACCGACTACGCGGCCCACCTGCGGTCCCTGGTCGACCTGACGGCCATCCGCCCGCTGAAGGTCGTGGTCGACGCGGGCAACGGCATGGGCGGCCACACCGTCCCCACCGTCTTCGAGGGACTCCCGCTCGACGTCGTCCCCCTGTACTTCGAACTGGACGGCACGTTTCCCAACCACGAGGCCAACCCCCTCGACCCGAAGAACCTCGTCGACCTCCAGGCCCGGGTGCTGGCCGAGGGCGCCGACCTGGGCCTCGCCTTCGACGGCGACGCGGACCGCTGCTTCGTCGTCGACGAACGCGGCGCGGGTGTCTCCCCGTCAGCGATCACCGCGCTGGTCGCGGCGCGCGAGCTCGCCCGCAACGGCGGCAAGGGCACCGTCATCCACAACTTGATCACGTCCTGGTCGGTCCCCGAGGTGGTCCGCGAACACGGCGGCACCCCCGTCCGTACCCGCGTCGGGCACTCCTTCATCAAGGCGGAGATGGCCGAACACGGCGCGATCTTCGGTGGCGAACACTCCGCGCACTATTACTTCCGCGACTTCTGGAACGCCGATACGGGCATGCTCGCCGCCCTCCACGTCCTCGCCGCCCTCGGCGGCCAGCCGGGTCCGCTCTCCGAACTGGTCGCCCAGTACGACCGCTACACCGGCTCCGGAGAGATCAACTCCACGGTCGACGACCAGCCGGCCCGCACGGCGGTGGTACGCGCACTCTTCGAGGCGCGCGAGGGCATCACGCTCGATGAACTGGACGGCCTGACGGTGACGGCACCGGACTGGTGGTTCAACCTGCGGGCCTCCAACACGGAACCCCTGCTGCGCCTGAACGTCGAGGCCCGCGACGAGGGGACGATGAAGGCGGTACGCGACGAGGTCCTGGCCCTGGTCCGCGCGTAGGTCCACTCCCGGCCCTCTTGGGCGAGCGTCCGGCCCGTCCGGCGTTCGGGAACCGGACGGGGGCCGGGACGGAGCACCGGTTTCGGGAGGGGGGGCGAGCACGCCGCAGGCGCCCCGGCCCGCCGGCCCCGACCCGCACCGCAACCCCATGCACGCCACATCGCCCCACCTGCCCCACCCGCCCCACCGGCTCCAGGCCGGGCCGCGCCCCCGCCACCCCGGCGGTAGGCTGACGGCGCCTGATCCGCGTGAACCGGACACACACGTTCGAATGCTTGAAGGGACCCACCCCATGCCGCTCGAAGCCGGCCTTCTGGAGATCCTCGCCTGCCCGGCCTGCCACTCCCCGCTGGACGACCGCTCGGCAGCCGACAGCCCCGAGCTGGTCTGCACCGGCACGGACTGCGGCCTGGCCTACCCGGTACGGGACGGCATCCCCGTCCTCCTCGTCGACGAGGCCCGCCGCCCCGCGTAACGGCGAGTCGTGGGACCGCCGTCACCCACCACGCCGGCGACCCCGCCCCGTACCCCGCAGACCTCACGCTGAGCAGCACGTGATCGGAGGCCCGTCCCCATGCTCGACGAGTCGTTGCTCGACGCCCCGGAAGCATTGGCCCGAGCCGACCGCCGCGGTCTGCTCCGGGGCGCCGCCGAGGCCGGGGCGCGCGTCCGTACCGCTGCCCGGCACGCCGCGGAGGCCGGGATCACCGAGCTGACCCCGGAGGGCCGTCCCCGCGCGGTCATGGTCGCCGGCTCAGGCACCGCCGCATTCGGCGTCGCCGACCTGATCGCCGCACTGGCGGGCGCCTCGGCCCCCGTCACCCGTATCCCCCCTTCCGGCGTCGCACCCGCCGCGGGCGCGATGCGCTGGACGCTCCCCGGCTGGGCCGGCTCCGTCGACCTGCTGCTGATCGCCACGGCCGACGGCACCGAACCGGGCCTCGCGCTCCTCGCCGAACAGGCGTACCGGCGCGGCTGCACGGTCGTTGCCGTCGCCCCCCACCGGTCCCCGCTGCGCGAGGCGGTCGACGGGGTGCGCGGGCTCCTGGTACCGATGGCGTCCGCCCCGCACGGCGAGTACGACGCCGAGACCTCGGCCGCGGGCCCCGGCACGCTCTGGGCCCTGTTCACGCCGCTGCTGGCCCTGCTCGACCGGGTCGGCCTGGTCACCGCAACCCCCGAGGCACTGCAGAGTGTCGCAGACCGCCTCGACCGCACCGCCGAACGCTGCGGCCCGGCCATTGCCACGTACAGCAACCCGGCCAAGACCCTCGCTGCCGAACTCGCCGACAGCCTGCCCCTCATCTGGACGGAGGGCGACGCCGCAGGACCGGTCGGGCGACGCTTCGCCGCCGTCCTCGCCGAACTGTCCGGCCGCCCGGCCATCGCCGCCGAACTCCCCGAGGCGCTCCCCGCCCACGGGGCGCTGCTGGCGGGCACCTTCGCCGCCGGAGCCGACCCGGACGACTTCTTCCGCGACCGGGTCGATGAGACGGAGCCCCTGCACGCCCGGGTCGTCCTGCTCCGGGACCGGCCGACCGGCGGCTTGAGCGCCGCCCCGGCAGCCCGCGAACTCGCCCTCGGCCACGACACGGCGATCAGCGAACTCGAACCGGAAGAGGGCACCGAACTCGAAGCCCTCGCCGAACTCCTCGCCGTCACCGACTTCGCCGCCGTCTACCTGTCCCTGGCGTCCGCGGCTCATCCCTGACCCGCTCCACCGCATCGCACGATCCCCGCATCTCACGAGGACGAAAAATCTCCATGGACCGGCTCTCCAACACCGTGCGCCCTTACGCCTGGGGCTCCACCACCGCCATCCCCGAACTGCTCGGCGTCGCCCCCACCGGCGAACCCCAGGCCGAGATGTGGATGGGCGCCCACCCCGGAGCCCCCTCCCGTCTCACCCGTACAGCAGGCACCGAGCAGCCCCTCACCGACATCATCGCCGCCGACCCCGAGCGCGAACTGGGCACGGCCACGGTCGAGAAGTTCGGCCCCCGTCTCCCCTTCCTCCTCAAGCTGCTTGCCGCGGGTGCCCCCCTCTCCCTCCAGGTCCACCCCGACCTCGCGCAGGCCAAGAAGGGATACGAGGACGAGGAGCGTCGCTCCGTCCCGATCGACGCGCCCCACCGCACGTACAAGGACGCCAACCACAAGCCCGAACTGATCTGCGCGCTCACTCCCTTCGAAGGCCTCTGCGGCTTCCGCCGGCCCACCGAGGCAGCCGAGGCGATGGCGGCGCTCGGCGTCGACTCCCTCAAGCCGTACGTCGACCTGCTCGGAGCCCACCCCGAAGAGGCGGCGCTCCGCGAAGTGCTCACGGCGATCCTCACCGCCGACCCCGCGGAGATGGCGGAGACGGTCACGGCGGCGGCGGCCGCCGCCGAACGCCTCGGTGGCGCCCACGCCCCGTACGCCCGTATCGCACACCACTTCCCCGGTGACCCGGGTGTCATCGCTGCGATGCTGCTGAACCACGTGCAACTCCAGCCCGGCGAAGCCCTGTTCCTCGGCGCCGGCGTCCCGCACGCCTACCTCGGCGGCCTCGGTGTGGAGATCATGGCCAACTCGGACAACGTGCTGCGCTGCGGACTGACGCCCAAGCACATCGACGTCCCCGAGCTCCTCGGAGTCGTCCGCTTCGAGGCGACCGACCCCGGCATCCTGCGTCCCGAGGCGTCGCCCTCCGGCGAGGAACTGTACGAGACCCCGGTCGACGAATTCCGGCTGTCGCGCTACGACCTCTCACCCGGCGCCGCTCCCGTGGATCTGACCAGGTCCGCCCCGCAGATCCTGCTCTGCACCGCCGGTGCGCCCCGCGTCGGCACGCTCGACCTCGCCCCCGGCGGCTCGGTCTTCGTTCCATCGGACGAATCGGTCGAAGCGTCTGGTACCGGCACATTGTTCCGCGCCACAGTGGTGGCCTGACGTACCGTCCGAATCAGCGGCTGCAACAATGTCCGGCCGTACCGCGGCGCCAGGGCCGCAGCATTGACGAAGGGACACCAGGCACCCATGAGTGCGTCAGGCGGAACCAAGGCGATCGTGGCGGCGCTCGGCGCCAATCTTGCGATCGCAGTGGCCAAATTCGTGGCGTTCCTGTTCAGTGGCTCGTCGTCGATGCTCGCGGAGAGCGTCCACTCGCTCGCCGACTCGGGCAACCAGGGGCTTCTGCTGCTCGGCGGCAAGAAGGCCCAGCGCGAAGCCACCCCCCAGCACCCCTTCGGCTACGGCCGTGAGCGCTACATCTACGCCTTCCTCGTCTCCATCGTCCTGTTCTCGGTCGGTGGCATGTTCGCGGTGTACGAGGGCTACGAGAAGATCAAGCACCCGCACGAGATCGAGGCCTGGTACTGGCCGGTCGGCGTACTGATCTTCGCGATCATCGCCGAGGGCTTCTCCTTCCGTACGGCCATCAAGGAGTCCAACGAGACCCGCGGGTCGCTCTCCTGGAAGGAGTTCATCCGCCGCGCGAAGGCCCCCGAGCTCCCCGTCGTCCTCCTGGAGGACTTCGGCGCGCTGATCGGTCTGGTGCTCGCCCTCGCAGGTGTCGGCCTGGCCCTCGGGACCGGCAACGGCGTCTGGGACGGAATCGGCACCCTCTGCATCGGCACCCTGCTGATCATCATCGCGATCGTCCTCGCCGCCGAGACGAAGTCGCTGCTGCTCGGTGAGGCCGCCGGCACCGACCAGGTCGACAAGATCAAGGCCGCGGTCGTCGACGGCGAAACCGTCACCCGCATCATCCACATGCGTACGCTCCACCTCGGCCCCGAGGAACTGCTGGTCGCCGCGAAGATCGCCGTCCAGCACGACGACACTGCGACCGAGGTCGCCAACGCCATCAACGCCGCCGAGGCCCGCATCCGCGAAGCCGTCCCGATCGCCCGGGTCATCTACCTGGAACCGGACATCTTCAACGAGGCGGCCGCCGCCGCGGGCACCAATCCGGCCACGGCCCCCGACACCGGCCCGGCCGATTCCGGCCACTGACCCTCCCGATCCCCTTTTTGACCGCTCCCGGCCCCGAGTGGGCTGGGAGCGACTGGGCCGATCGGTGTAGATTCGGTGACAGTGTCAGACGTCGCTGCTGATGGCGGTCGGCCGCTCCGCTCCTGCGGACCGGGCGAGGGAGAGAGGGCCTCCGACGGACTGCGCTGCGAGCGCCCGGGCATTCGTGTGCCCGCCGCCGCAGAGCCGGCCCTATCCACCCTCGACCCATTACGAGGAGCAGCCCGTTATGACGACGGTCGCCAATCGACAGGACTTCAAGGTCGCCGACCTCTCCCTCGCGGAGTTCGGCCGCAAGGAGATCACGCTCGCCGAGCACGAGATGCCCGGCCTGATGTCGATCCGCAAGGAGTACGCCGCCGCGCAGCCGCTCGCCGGCGCCCGCATCACCGGCTCGCTGCACATGACCGTGCAGACCGCCGTGCTGATCGAGACCCTGGTCGCCCTCGGCGCTCAGGTCCGCTGGGCCTCCTGCAACATCTTCTCCACCCAGGACCACGCCGCCGCAGCCATCGCCGTCGGCCCGAACGGCACCCTGGACGCCCCCGCCGGCGTCCCGGTCTTCGCCTGGAAGGGCGAGACGCTGGAAGAGTACTGGTGGTGCACGGAGCAGGCCCTGACCTGGCCGAACACGCCCACCGGCGGCCCGAACATGATCCTCGACGACGGTGGCGACGCCACCCTCCTCGTCCACAAGGGCGTCGAGTTCGAGAAGGCCGGATCGGCCCCGGACCCGTCGACCGCGGACAGCGAGGAGTACGGCCACATCCTCACCCTGCTGAACCGCACCCTCGGCGAGGCCCCGCAGAAGTGGACCCAGCTGGCGTCCGAGATCCGCGGCGTCACCGAGGAGACCACGACCGGTGTGCACCGGCTGTACGAGATGCACCGCGACGGCACCCTCCTCTTCCCGGCGATCAACGTCAACGACGCCGTCACCAAGTCCAAGTTCGACAACAAGTACGGCTGCCGCCACTCCCTGATCGACGGCATCAACCGCGCCACCGACGTCCTGATCGGCGGCAAGACCGCCGTTGTCTGCGGCTACGGCGACGTGGGCAAGGGCTGCGCGGAGTCCCTCCGCGGCCAGGGCGCCCGCGTGATCATCACCGAGATCGACCCGATCTGCGCGCTCCAGGCGGCCATGGACGGCTACCAGGTCGCCACCCTCGATGACGTCGTCGCCCAGGCCGACATCTTCGTCACCACGACGGGCAACAAGGACATCATCATGGCCGCCGACATGGCCAAGATGAAGCACCAGGCGATCGTCGGGAACATCGGCCACTTCGACAACGAGATCGACATGGCCGGTCTCGCCAAGATCGACGGCATCGTCAAGGACGAGGTCAAGCCGCAGGTCCACACGTGGACCTTCCCCGACGGCAAGGTCATCATCGTGCTGTCCGAGGGCCGCCTGCTGAACCTGGGCAACGCCACGGGCCACCCCTCGTTCGTCATGTCCAACTCGTTCGCGGACCAGACCCTGGCCCAGATCGAGCTGTTCACCAAGCCCGAGGAGTACCCGACCGACGTCTACGTGCTGCCCAAGCACCTCGACGAGAAGGTCGCCCGCCTCCACCTCGCCGCGCTCGGCGTGAAGCTCACGACGCTCCGCCCCGAGCAGGCCGCCTACATCGGCGTCGAGGTCGAGGGCCCGTACAAGCCCGACCACTACCGCTACTGATCCGGCGCTGATCCCGTCCGCCGGCGGCACAGATCAGACCGGCCGGTGACCGGTCCACAACGGCCCTGACGGACGGACCAGCCCCACCTTCAGGAGCGGATACGAGCGCAGGCCCCCGCACCCCCGTGTCGGGGGCCTGCGTCGTATCGCACCCGCACAGCCCGAGGAACCCGAAGGACCCCATGCCCCGCGGCCGTTATTCGCTCCATGATCCCCACGACCACACCCCCCTCGGCCAAGAACATTTCCAATGCGCCCCAGGCCCCTCCGGCTGGCGCTACGTCTCCCGGACCACCGCCTCCTCCGGCGATCACCTGGGCTCCGTCGACCTCACCCTCGACGAACTCGGCCGCCCCGTTCGCCTCGAACTCCACGCCGCGAGCTGGCAGATCCGAGGAGCCGCCCTCGAAGGCGTCACCTGGGTCCGCACCGATCCGACCGGTACCCATGCCACCGAAGGAAATGTCCGCGCCCACGCCTTCACTGGCACCTCCCCCGCATTCCTCGTCGCGACCTCACGACTGCTGCGCCTCACCCCCGGTTCCTCCGCGACCCGTGTCCGCCTCGTCGCCTTCACGGAACCCGTCCTCGCCCCCCGCACCGTCGACCAGTCCTGGGCCCTGGTGAACAGTGAAGCGCATGCCACTGACAGTGGCCCCCTGGTGGTGGACGAATACCAGGTCAGCGCCCTGGACACGGGTGAGCAGCACACCGTCCACATCGCCGGCGACGTGGTCCTCTCGGCCCCCGGCATCGAGCTCGAAGAGCTGGAATCCCCGCCCTCCCCTCGCTAAGCCCGACCGGCACATGGGGGGCGGCGTCGCGGGGCTGGGCGCGCACATCTGCCGCGTTGTCGTCCATCACCATGGCTCCGCCATGGCTCAATCCTCCGCCGTGCAGCTGCACGCACCCAGCCCCGCTCCTTCTCCCACCCGCCATGTGCCGGTCGGTCTAAGCAGGCGGCGCAAACCCAGTGCCCGGAGTCCGCACCGGGGACCCGTCCGCCCTGGAAATCCCAGAAATCCCAGCAGCCCCAGGGTTAACGGGTTCCACAGGGGCCGGCCACTCCATGGGCGCCGACACAGCCCGCACGCCCCCCGCACCCTCCACACCGCTCTGCCCGACGACGGGCAGACCCGTCGGTCCGTCCACAGGCGGACCCGCGACCTCCGGGGAAACTCTCTGCGCAGCGGCAAACACCCGCCGCGCGTCCCGTGCCTGCCGCTCGTTCACCACGCCGGCCAGATACGCCGCAGCCGGCACCCCTTCCGGAACGGGAACCCCCGTACGAGCGGCCAGCTCCCCACTCAGCCGTGTGGCCATTGACCACCCCACCTCCGCATCGAGCTGGTTCATCCGCGTCAGGTACTGGCGTATCGCCAGCCACAGCTCGTCCGGCACCGCCGACAGATCAAGCCCGGCGAACCGTCCGACCATCCATGGCGGCGGAGGCGGCACGGCGACACCCCGCCCCGCCGGCACCCGTTCCCGTACGACGAGCGTCCCCGCGAAGACATCCCCGAGCCGTCGCCCCCGCGCCGACACCAGCGACGCGATGGATGCGACGACCCCGAGCGTCATCAGGATCTCGACGACCCCCATCGCCCCGCGCACCAGCGCGTGCCGGAACCGGATCGGCCCGCCGTCGTCCCGCACCACCCGGAGCCCGCACGCCAGCTTCCCCAGCGAACGGCCGTGGCTGAGCGTTTCCACCGCTATGGGCCCGCCCACCAGCACCAGCAGAAACGTGGCGACGGCAATAGCCGCGCTCGCCGCCTCGTCCAGCGTCACCGTCGCGACGGTCAGCCCGATCGACACCAGGATGAAAACCGTCCACACCACGACAAGATCGATCGCCAGAGCCAGCGCACGACTCGGCAGTTTTGCCGGCCTCAGCCCCAGCACGACCGCGTCCCCGGTCACGAGCTCACTCATTTTGCCGCCCACCCTTCGCCGACCTTCCCTGCCCCTCGGGAGCTTCAGTCTGCCAAGCTGACCCGCAGCGCGCCGCAGTAGGACGGACCCGTACGCACCCATGCCTGGAGCAGCAGCCGACCATGGATCTCGACGTCTTCGTGACAGCCCACCGCACCGAGTGGGACCGCCTGGACCACCTCCTGCACCGCGGGCGCCGTCTCACGGGCACCGAAGCCGACGAACTCGTCGCCCTCTATCAGCGGACGGCCACCCATCTCTCACTGATCCAGTCCAGCGCCCCTGACCCGATGCTCACCGCGCGCCTCACCCAGCTCGTGGCCCGCGCCCGGTCCACGGTGACGGGTACCCGCCGGGCCACCTGGCGCGACGCCACCCGCTTCCTGACCGCCGGCTTTCCCGCAGCGGTCTACCGCTCCAGGCACTGGTGGATACCCACAGCTGTCCTCTCGACGCTCCTGGCCGCACTCATGGGCTGGTGGATCGGCACCCACCCGGAGGTCCAGGCAGCGATCGCCGCCCCTGAAGACCTCCGCCGCATGACGAGCCCCGGAGGAGAGTACGAGACGTACTACTCCAGCCACCCGGCCGCTTCGTTCGCCGCCCAGGTCTGGACGAACAATGCTCAGGCTGCCGCGATGTGTCTGGTCCTGGGGGCGTTCCTCTGCTTGCCGGTGATCTGGATCCTCTTCGTGAACGTACTCAACCTCGCGGTCGGCATCGGCCTGATGTCGTCGGCCGGCCGACTCGACACCTTCCTCGGCCTGATCCTCCCGCACGGCCTGCTCGAGCTCACCGCGGTATTCGTCGCCGCCGGTACAGGCCTCCGCCTCGGCTGGACGGTCATCGACCCCGGCCCGCAGAATCGCCGCTCCGCCCTGGCGCAGCAAGGCCGAGCCGCGATCGGCATGGCCATCGGCCTGGCCCTGGTCCTGTTCGTCTCGGGCGTGATCGAAGGTTTCGTCACACCCTCGAGTCTCCCCACCTGGGCCCGTATCGCCATCGGTATCGCCGCCGAGCTGGCGTTTCTCGCGTACGTCTACGTACTCGGCGGCCGCGCGGCCCGAGCCGGAGAGGCAGGAGACCTCGATGCCACCGAGCGGAGCGCCGAGCTCCCGGCCGCTGCCTGATGGTGCGTATGACCCCGCTGACCTGCTAGTCTTCTCCTCGCCCCAAAAAAACCGTTGACATGGTGGACAGGGGGAGGTAGATTCAAACGGTTGAGTCGGACTGGACAGGTTCGATCCCAACAGCTAGTATCTATCTCGCTCTCAGCGGAACCAAGTTTCCGCAGAGTCATTGATTCCTTTATCTATCTCGAGCAATGAAGCCGATTAGATCGGTCGAAATGCTTCTGATAAAGTCGGATCCGCCGAAAGGCAAAGGCCACTCCAAAGGCCACCGGAATCAAATTCGGACCGGAAACGGAAACGAAAAAGAATCTGGTAAGGTTGGAACCGCTGGAAAGGGAAACGCGAAAGCGAAGAACTGGAAAGCGGAACCCGCTTCGACCGGGAATCGGACACGAAAGAGTCTGATAGAGTCGGAAACGCAAGACCGAAGGGAAAGCCCGGAGGAAAGCCCGAGAGGGTGAGTACGAAGGAAGCGTCCGTTCCTTGAGAACTCAACAGCGTGCCAAAAGTCAACGCCAGATATGTTGATACCCCGGCCTGCTTCGGCAGGTTCGAGGTTCC